>CAZNMB010000171.1:0-4917 GCA_964574095.1 uncultured Dehalococcoidia bacterium | reverse complement strand
CAGGGGGCGAGGCTCCAATCGCACCTGTACAGCGGGGGCGATCCTGTGGAGAAGTTCAAGTCGGGCGGTAAGGGCCCATAGAGGCGGAAACATCGCGAAGGCTTGCGACAGGAGAGTGGCATGAACGACGCGCAGCCGGCGGACGTCATCCGCAGACTGTCCCTGCTCGACCGTTTCCTCACGCTCTGGATATTCCTCGCGATGGGGTTGGGCGTGGGGCTGGGCTACGTCGTCCCCGGCATGGCCGATTTCCTCGACCGCCTCAGCGTCGGCACCACCTCGATCCCCATAGCCGCCGGGCTCATCCTCATGATGTACCCGCCGCTGGCCAAGGTCAGGTACGAGGAGCTGGGCAAGGTGTTCCGCAACTGGCGCGTGCTCGGCCTCTCCCTGGTGCAGAACTGGGTCATCGGCCCCGTGCTCATGTTCCTGCTCGCGATCGGGTTCCTCGGCTTCCTCTGGCCCTATCCCGACTATATGGTCGGCCTGATCCTGATCGGCCTCGCCCGCTGCATCGCGATGGTCATCGTGTGGAACGAGCTGGCGAAGGGGGACTCGGACTACGCCGCCGGCCTGGTGGCCTTCAACTCCATATTCCAGATACTCTTCTACTCCGTGTATGCCTACGTCTTCATAACCGTCCTGCCGCCGCTGTTCGGCCTGGAAGGGTCCGAGGTTGACGTCACGATGGCCCAGATCGCCCAGAGCGTGTTCATCTACCTCGGGATACCGTTCTTCGGCGGCATGCTGACGCGTTTCGCTCTGCTCCGCATCAAGGGGCGGCCGTGGTACGAGGCCAGGTTCATCCCCAGGATCAGCCCGATCACGCTCGTCGCCCTCCTCTTCACCATCGTCGTGATGTTCTCCCTCAAGGGGGAAGTCATCGTCGAGTTGCCCCTCGATGTCCTGCGCATCGCCGTCCCGCTGCTCATCTACTTCGTGCTCATGTTCTTCATCTCGTTCTACATGGGGCGGAAGATCGGGGCCGACTACTCGAAGACGACGACCATCGCGTTCACGGCCGCCAGCAACAACTTCGAGCTGGCGATAGCGGTGGCTGTGGCGGTCTTCGGCATCGGCTCGGGGCAGGCGTTCGCGGCGGTCATCGGGCCCCTCGTCGAGGTGCCGGTGCTGGTCAGCCTGGTGAACGTGGCGCTCTACTTCCAGCGCCGGTACTTCGCGGCGGCGTGAGGCGAGTCGCGACGAAGCCTGGGTTCCGGCTTGCGCTGCAGAGCGATTGGAACAGGCTGGCGATGACAACGTAACCAGAGCGCAACAACCACCTCACACTCTTCCGTTGTTGACGCCCGTGCGCGCTTGACAATACGTCGGCCATAACAGCATAATTAAGTCTATTAGCACATACTTATGCAAATGCAACGGTCTATCCAGGAAAACACGGCGGAGCAGGCCGCACTCTTCAGTGCTCTTGCCGACCCCACTCGCCTCAGGCTGTTGAAGCTCCTGTGTCGCCAGCGAGACCCTGATGCTCTCTGCGTGAATGCCCTGGCCGCACTGCTGGGTGTGAGTCAGCCAGCGGTCTCCCAGCACCTCAGGGTGCTCAAGAGCATGGGTCTCGTGAAGGGGGAGAGGCGCGGCTATCATATGCACTATTCTGTCAATCAAGTCGCACTCAGGCACTCCCTTCAACTTGCCACCGCAGCTTTGACCGCAAAGCATTCAGACAGGGGCGAACCGTGTCAGGATCACTGCTCGCAAAGGATACGCAAGCATGTCGGAGAAGAGGCAAGACGATAGCCCGGCAATTGAGGTGACTGACCTGGCGAAGCGCTATGGAACCGTCTGCGCTGTAGACGGTATCAGCTTCGAAGTCAGCAGAGGCGAGTTCTTCGGCTTTCTTGGCCCCAACGGGGCAGGGAAGACAACAACGGTGAGGATACTTACCGGGGTCATCAAGGCCGACTCCGGCAGCGCATTGATCATGGGGTTCGAGTGCGGCAGCCTCACAGCCAAGCAGTCAACCGGCATCGTCCCCGAGATAGCAAATGCCTACGCCGACCTCTCGGGCTGGCAGAACCTGACGCTGATGTCAGAGCTCTACGGCGTGCCCCGTCGAGAGGCACGGCATCGGGCCAGCCGCCTGCTCGAGCAGATGCAGCTTCTCCCTCGTAAGGATGCGCTTGCCAGGACCTACTCCAAGGGAATGAAGCAGCGTCTGATCCTGTGCATGGCGCTCATCAGCGACCCCGATGTCCTGTTCCTCGACGAGCCCACTTCAGGACTCGACGTGCAGAGCGCACGCCTGATCCGGGACCTGCTTCGGGAGTTGAACGGACAGGGGAAGACCATCTTCCTCACCACACACGACATGGACGAAGCCAGCGAGCTCTGTCACCGTGTCGCTATCATCAGGGATGGCAGGATCGCCGCCATCGACGCCCCGGAGAAGCTCAAACTCACAACCAGCACCCAGCACTCGGTCGAGGTCAGTTTCGAAACCACCGTGCCGGAGAACATGCTGGCCAGTCTCCCCGGCGTGCACGCCGTCAAGAAGACCGGCGACAAGTACCGCCTGTATACATCCGCGCCGGGAGAGGCTGTCGTCTCGCTGGTGGAAGCATGCCGCTCCTGCGGCCTGAAGATAGTCTCTCTCAACACACTGGCGCCCACCCTCGAGGATGCATTCGTCGCCCTGACCGGCAGGGAGGAGAAATGAGGCTGGCGGGAACAGTCTCCTGGGCACAGTTCAGGCGAAGCTGGGCAATCGCCCGCAAGGACATTCGAATCTACTACTCCAAGGGGCCGGTGGTAATCTTTGGCATCCTCTTTCCCGTGTTCCTCTTCCTCTCCTTCCTTGTCGGCCGCAGCTTCACGGTGGACTTCATCATACCGGGCCTCCTCGGCATGATCCTCTTCTTCACCGCGACCGCCCTATCTCCCGCGGTAGCCCCCTGGGAGGCGCAGGCGAGAACCCTGGAAAGGCTGATGTCGTGCCCTGTGACGGTTTCGACCATCGTCCTCGGAGACATCGTGGCCTCCTTCCTGTTCGGGCTTCTCATCTCGCTCGTGCCTCTCATCGTGGGACTGGCTCTGGGGATAAGCGTGTCTCAGCCGGTTCTGCTCGCGCTGGGCATGGCACTCGCCGCCTTCTGCTTCTCGACCCTGGGGCTGCTCTTCTCCGCAGCCCCCAGCACGCTCCCCACCACCATGATGCTCGCCTCGATGGCGAAGTTCCCCATCGTCTTCATAAGCGGCGTATTCATCTCGCTGAACGAACTGCCGTCCTGGGCACAGGGCATCGCCTACATCTCACCCCTGACCTACTTCACCGATATCGCCCGCACCTGCATTCAGGGCGAGGGACATCTGCCGCTCGCTGCGGACTTCGGCGCACTACTTGCATTCATTGCTCTCTTACTTCTGATGGCTGTCAAGCTGCACCAACGGTCAATGCCGCGGAGGATATGACTTGCAAAGGCGAAAATACGAGTTGAGCCAGTTCGTGAAGTTCGTCCCCGGCGACCGAGTGAAGAGCGATGTGTTCAAGGGCAAGCACTTCAACGTGGTAGTCGTATGCCTCGATGATGCTCACGAAATCACCCCGCACCACGAGCCTTACGACGTGCTATTCTATGTGGTCTCTGGCGAAGGCAAGATCACCGTCGGCAAGAGGCGATATGGCGCCAGCCCCGGCTCGATGATTTACGCCCCGGCTGGTGTGAGGGGCATAGAGTGCATCGAGCGCATGGTCGTCATCGGCATTCAGGGGCCACACTGATTGTCGAAAGGATTCTTCGATTCCGTGCTCTCGACCTGGCTCGCTCAAGAGTGGTGCTGTTCTCAATCCGCCCCTGAATCCATCAAGCGCTACGACCTCACTCCTCGCCCCGATCGCGTTCACGGCCGCCAGCAACAACTTCGAGCTGGCGATAGCGGTGGCTGTGGCGGTCTTCGGCATCGGCTCGGGGCAGGCGTTCGCTGCGGTCATCGGGCCCCTCGTCGAGGTGCCGGTGCTGGCCAGCCTGGTGAACGTGGCGTTGTACTTCAGGCAGAAGTACTTCGTGACGGGACTACGACACCGACCACAGTGACACTGAGGTAGAATGGTTCGTTCTTCTGAAATCGCCTGATTGCCACCCGTTGGTTTGGCACGAGAAAGCGCCTCCCCAGGCACCAGTTCCAAGTTCAAGTCCAGCTATGCAATCGCCTTACGTACTATTGTGTGCGACTTCCCAACTGTACCGCAGAAGTTCGTGTCGTTTGTGTATCAGCGAAGAAGGAAGATCCGCGCGTCACGCTCCGCGGACCTTCGAGTTCTGGCCAAGTCTCATAGCGGGTGTCCCGCATCTTTGTTAAGCTGTCAGCCACCACGTCATCTCCTCCCCCGGGCCACCAGTTCCACGTTCAATTCCAATTCTGTAATTACATTCTGCACGCCCAGGCAATCGTGGCGGACCAGCTTCGTCGATTGAATGCCTCGATGATGCCGTCGTCCATGGGCTTTCCCGGCCTAGAGAAGTCCAACTCGACACCGTTCAAGTAGGCGTGAGGGGATCGGCCCAGCTTTGAAGGGGCGCGGCACGGCAACGGACTCAGCTTGACAGGGGTCGGCGGTGGACTCATACTCACAGGAAGCTGGCCGGCTGGCCGCCAGCGACTCACTGATGAGACCCGGCCTCGGAATCCTGGCCCAGTGCTCAGTCGTCCGCACGAGCTTCTTCCCCCCTAGGCTACCTCTACAAAGCAGCGTACTCTCTGTCCGTCAGGGTGTATTGGGATTTGAGTAAGAATGGGACAAGATAAGGACACCACCCCTATCGATCCTCAAATGCTGATTGAATTGGTGCGCATGCGTATGCCTTTCGGGAAATACAAGAATCGTATCCTTTGTGATCTGCCTGAACCCTATCTGGTATGGTTTCACCGGAAGGGTTTCCCGCCGGGAGAACTTGGCAT
>CAZNMB010000170.1:0-4925 GCA_964574095.1 uncultured Dehalococcoidia bacterium | reverse complement strand
GGCGACAAGGCCCACATCGCCCACCGCATCATCGCCGAGTACCTGACCTAGTACCTAGCTGCAGCATTCAGCGTCACTCGATTCCGCAATGGGAGACCCTTCAATGCGTCCAGGGTGACAGGACAAACATGTCATTCCGGGCGCCTTGTTGTGTCATTCTGAACGAAGTGAAGAATCTCGGAGATTCTTCGGTCGTCCGCCCAAGGCGGACTCCCTCGGAATGACAATGAGACGTACCCTGTTTGAGTCATTCTGAGCGCCAGGCCCCACATGTCATTCTGAGCGCAGCGAAGAATCTGTGTTGTGACGCTGACTTGAAAAACCAGGCACTGGGAAGATTCCCCCTCCCTCTATCTCCCTCCCGCCGGGGGAGGGAGGACCCCCGAAATCCGCCGCCCCGGAAACCCTCTCCATCGGTGGCAACGTGCTTGAACAAGGTAGGGGCACGGCATGCCGTGCCCCTACACGGCGCGCAGGAACAACGGCCCGACGCAACATAACGGCGCCAGTCTGCCGATCCCCTCTCCCTCGGAGGGAGAGGGCCAGGGTGAGGGTTACCAGGCATGCCGTGCCCCTACACAGCGCGCAGGAGCAACGGCCCGACACAACATAACGGCGCGCGCCCGCCGATCCCCTCTCCCTCGGAGGGAGAGGGCCAGGGTGAGGGTTACCAGGCATGCCGTGCCCCTACGCCGTCTGCGGGAAGAAGGGCCGCATGCAACACAGCAGCGCGAGTCTGCAGACCCCCTCTCCCTTGACGGGAGAGGGCGAGGGTGAGGGTGAAACATTACACCAGTACACTGGTGCCACGGCGTGTGACGCCGCGCGGCTAGGTCACGATCGCCGAGCGGTCAACGCAGAAGGGGTTGGTGCGCAGGGCGAGGGAGAAGAGGTAGGGGTACTCCTTCCTCAGGTGGAGCATGTAGCTCACCCACTGCTTCGCCAGCAGGACGTAGACCCTCCGGGCGTCGTTGGCCAGGTGCGCCAGGTCCGTGTCCGGCACCACGAGGGGCTCGGGCCTCGAGACCAGCTCCTCCTTCACGTGGGAGATGGCCACGATGAGGTCCGTGAACGACTCGTGCTCCATGAGATTCGGGTTCTCGAGCAGCCGCAGCAGGAGGTCGCCCTTCTCCATGAGGTACGCGCGCAGCGAATCGAACCGCATCCGCGCCGGGTCTATCGAGTAGGCGTGGCGTTCGAGCCGCGCGTTGACGGCCGCGAACTCGCGCTCGCTCCAGTCCTGGCCCAGGATCAGGTCCTGGCGGATGCGGTCCAGGTCGGGGTCGCAGCCGGAGAGGATCTGCAGCAGCCGGGTGCCGATCTCGCTGAAGAACACGCCGACGAGCATTTGCAGCCCCCGCTGCCGGATCAGCTCCTGCCTTCGCTGCAGCACAAGCTGCAAGCTCTCCACCGCGACCGTGAGGAAGGCGCCCACCCCGACAACGATCAGGACGATGACGACTACCTTGCCCCCCGCAGTCGTGGGGTAGATGTCGCCGTAGCCGACGGTCGAGATCGTGGTCACGGCGAAGTAGAGGGAATCGAAGAACGACCGGTCCTCCAGGGCCATGAAGGCCAGGGCCGCGCCGACCACTATGGCGGCCAGCGACGCCACCATGACGAGGACGCGCACCCGGAGCGACCTCATGCGCCCGGCTCCAGAAGGAGGAAACCGCTCTCGCTGTCCCTCACCCGCGTCATGTCAGCGCCCACGATCTCATACAGGACAGCCTCGGCCACCAGCCAGGCCGTCACGCCCGGCCGCAGGCAGCCGGTCATCGTGGCACCGGACCGTCCCAGCGCCGCGTGGATGTGCAGCACCGGCCTCCCGCTCTCGTCGGGGGCGAGAACGCCCACCCCGGCGACCTCGTGCGCGCCGTCCACCGGCAGCAGCACCGGCTCCGGCGGCATCTCGTCGGACTTCCTCGGGCCCACCACCACCTGGCCGCCCCCGATCCCGCCGACGAGGACAACGTGCCCCGCCGACACGCCCTTCTCCTGCGCGAAACGCTCGATACACTCCGGGATGACGTCGCCGTCCTCGAGACGGAGCACGAACACGCGTCCCAGCTTTCCTTCACATGCTCTCATCGGCAGCCTCCTCGTTCTCGATCATGCCCCCTGCTCCTGCATGCCTCATTCAACGAATCTGATGAGCACGTCCCCTGTTTCCACGTTCTGTCCCTGCCGTACGGCTACTTCCGAGACAATGCCATCAACGGGGGACGGGATGCAACTCTCCATCTTCATCGATTCCAGGACGAGCAGGTCCTGGCCGTGATAGACACGGTCCCCGACAGCTACCCTTGTCTCTATGACAAGGCCGGGCATCGGGCTCCTGAGCGCAGTATCCACTCTACGGGATACCGGCGAGCGGACGCTTGCTGCAAGCGCCCATTCTCGCGGGGTGTATATCTCGAACACCTCCTGGATCCCGCAGAACCTGCCTTCTATGAAAGACCCCCGGTAGTCAAGGATGAACCGATGGGCCTCGCCGTTGATCTCCAGCTTCAGACGTCGCCGGTAGAACTCAAACGGGGGTGTTACGAGTGTGTACTCGCGATCTTCCACGCGGGCAACCCACCCCCGCTCAGGCCCCTCATCCTTCAGTTGGATTGTGAAGACATCACTGGGGCATTTGACAACATACTCGTAGGGCCCACGGGGTTGGGGACTGCCACCGATGGTGGATATCATCGGTTTGAGAGACTCACGCACCAGCACGCTGCGGTTGTGGTAGATCAGCGTGACCGCCAGAGCCACGAGACGCAGGTGCTCCCGAGACGGGGCCTCTTTCGCTTTGCCCTCTTCGAAGTTCTGTTCGATGAAATCCGTGGAGATGTCCCCGCTGTGGAACGTGGAGAGATTCAGAACCCGGTTGAGGAAGCTGATATTGGTGACCACGCCCTCGATGTGGTACCCGTTGAGTGCGTCAACGAGTCGCCTGCGGGCCTCTTCGCGATTCTCCCCCCAGGCGACGACCTTGGCCAGCAGAGAGTCGAAATACATGCTGACAGAACTGCCTGCCTCCACTCCCGAATCGATCCGGACATGTTCTCCTCGCGGTTGAGAATAGCGGGTGATCAGGCCGGTGACCGGGAAGAAGCTCCTTGAGGGGTCCTCCGCACACACCCTGGCCTCCATCGCCCACCCGGACAGGCGAACGTCCTGCTGCCGAAACGGGAGCTCTTCTCCGCAGGCGATACGAATCTGGAGCTCCACCAAATCCAGAGATGTGGTCATCTCAGTAACCGGATGCTCCACCTGAATGCGGGGGTTCATCTCCAGGAAGTAGTATCGCCCTTGTGTGTCCAGAAGGAACTCAACCGTGCCCGCGTTGACATAGCCCGCCATTCGGGCCAGTTTGCAGGCCATCGTTCCCATCTCATCGCGCAGAGAAGCACCTATCGCCAGGGACGGCGTCTCCTCGATTACCTTCTGGTAGCGTCGCTGGATGGAGCACTCACGTTCGCCCAGGTGTACGGCATTCCCGAAGACGTCTTCCAGAATCTGGAACTCGATGTGCCGCGCATGGGGAATGTACTGCTCAACAAACACCCTGTCATCGGCAAACGCCTTCTGTGCCTCCTTGCGGCACGCCGACAGGGCGCCGGCCATGTCACCGGCGGCGTGGACAATCCTCATCCCCTTGCCCCCTCCACCACCGGCCGGCTTGAGCAGCAGGGGATAGCCGATCCTCTCGGCCGTCTTGAGCGCCGTTGCTGCGTCCGAGACCGGCTCGGGACAACCCTCAATGACGGGCATTCCCGCGCTTCGGGCCAGGTCCTTGGCGGCAAGCTTGTCCCCGAGAAGCGCAAGGGCCTGCGGCGACGGTCCAATGAACACCATGCCTGCCTGTTTGACCTGTTCGGCGAAGCGGGGGCTCTCAGAGAGGAAGCCGTATCCCGGATGAATCGCCTCACAGTTGGTCCGGAGTGCCGCCTCGATGATCTTGTCCATTGCCAGATAGGATTCCGTGGCGGCAACACCACCAAGTGCGACCGATTCATCCGCCTTTCTGATATGGAGACTGCGCGAGTCGGACTCCGAGTATGCCGCCACCGAAGCGATTCCCATCCGGGAGCAGGTGCGCATGATCCTGACTGCGATCTCGCCACGATTGGCAACTAGAATCTTCTTGAACATCTTGCCTCTCACAACGGGATATTGCCGTGTTTTCTCTTTGGTCGTTCAGCCTTCTTCCCTTCCAGCAGCTGGAGAGCCCTGATCAACCGATGGCGAGTCTGGTGAGGGAAGATCACATCGTCAATGTATCCCCGCTGCGCCGCCACGAAGGGGTTCTCGAAGGCGGCGCGGTACTGGGCCTCTTTTTCGGCCAGCGTCTTCTCAGGATCGGGAGAGGCCCCTATCTCCTTGCGGTAGAGGATTTCCGCGGCTCCGCGCGGGCCCATCACGGCGATCTCAGCAGACGGCCACGCGTAGTTGATGTCTCCCCGGATGTGCTTCGAGTTCATCACCAGATAGGCCCCGCCGTAGGCCTTGCGCACGATGACGCTGATGCGGGGCACCGTAGCCTCGATGAAAGCATACAGGAGCTTGGCCCCGTGCCGAATGATGCCCCCGCTTTCCTGCTCCGGCCCCGGCATGAATCCCGGGACATCGACCAGAACGATCAGAGGGATGTTGAAAGCATCACAGAAACGAACGAATCGGGCAGCCTTGACCGAGGCATCGTTGTCCAGGACGCCGGCCAGCACCGCGGGTTGATTGGCCACAAGGCCGATGGCCTGGCCACCCAGGCGTCCGAACCCGCAGACGATGTTTCGGGCGAAGTGAGGCTGGATCTCAATGAACTCGGCCCCATCCAGAATGCTGTATATCAGCACGCTCATGTCGTAGGCCTTGCCGGGGTCAATGGGAACAAGGTAGTCCAGCGTAGGATCGGTCCTGTCGATGGGGTCGCT
>CAZNMB010000169.1:0-4969 GCA_964574095.1 uncultured Dehalococcoidia bacterium | reverse complement strand
AAGGGGCATGCATCAAAGGACTGTCCATGCATCATTGGGTCTACCATCGAGACCGCCTGCAGCACCCCTTGAAACGCAGCGGGAATCGTGGGTCTGGCAACTGGCAGCGCATCTCATGGGATGAGGCATTCGATGAACTCGCCGGCAGGTTCGGGGAGATAGCTGAGAAACATGGCCCCGCATCCATCGCCTGGGCGGTCCCTGATCTGCCGCTTCTGAGGCAGGGCGGCTACTCCAGACTCGCGAGCGCAAGCAAGGCGACATGGGTCGACTGCGCAGGGTTCGGTGATCTGGCGGGGCCATGTGCTGATTTCCTGACATACGGCTGGCCGATGGGTGAGATCCACACGAGCTTGGTCAAGGAGCCCAGAACCATTCTGGTCTGGGGCGCCAACCCAGGGGAGACCGATTGGCGCAGAATGGGGGCTCTCATCCGGGCGCAGAAGAATGGAGGCAGGCTAGTTGTGATCGACCCCAGGGCCAGCGTCACCGCTCGTCGGGCTGACGAACATGTTCAGATACGACCCGGAACCGACACCGCGCTGGCCCTCGGAATGATGAACGTCATTCTCGCGAAGGGCTTGCAGGATTCGTCCTTCATCCTGAAATACACCATGGGGCCGCTGCTGGTGAGAAAGGACACCGGGCTTCTCCTGAGAGAGAGCGATGTCGTAGAGCATGGCAACGAGAGTGCGTTCATGGTCCTTGACCGTGATACCGGCAAACCACGGCGAGCCGATGATGCCAACGTCAACCCGGTTCTCACCGGCGAGTACTCTGTTTCCGGCATTGCATGTTCGCCGTCGTATCAGCTGCTGGTTGACATGGTTTCCGAGTTTGGTGTGGATATGGTATCTCAGATCACGGAGATCCCGGGAGACATCATAGAGCGCCTGGCAGTTGAATATGCCACGCGGAAACCCTCGGCCATTCATCGTGGGTGGGGGGTGCAGAGAACGTTCCACGGTGACATCACATGCCGGGCGATAAACACTCTGGCCGCAATCACGGGGAACGTCAATCCGCGACGTCCCTCGAGATTCGTCCTGAACACCCGCACCTTTCTCATGCCTGCCGGGTGGTACAACCGACTCCCGATAATGCTGCTTTACGACGCTATCACCAAGGAACAGCCGCTCGCGATCAAGGCCGTGTGCTTTGCGGGACGCAATTACGTCAATCAGCTGCCCAACATGAATCGAATAACAAACGAACTCTTGCCCAAGCTGGAGCTGGTCGTCGTCTGTGACCTCTTCATGACTGAGACCGCGAAACACGCGGACTACGTTCTGCCGACGGCATCGTTCTGCGAATGCGTAGATCTGGTGCCGGGGGGCAGTCCCTGGTTGCCCTGTCTTCAGCTTCAGCAGAAGGTAATCGAACCGCTCTTCGAATGCAAGTCCGACTTTGAGATTGCCGCTGGATTGGGTCGCAGAATGGGCTTCGGGGAGTATTTCGACAAGACCGAGAAGCAGTATGTGGAAGAGCTTCTTGCCTCCGGACATCCTTCCATGGAGGGCGTCACATTCGAAAGACTGGAGGAAGGTCCAGTTCAGGCGGACGCCTCGGAAAGGCCGACCGAATTCAGAACGCCGACTGGTAGGATTGAGTTCTACGTGGAGAGGCTCAGGGAATTCGGGCAGGCACTGCCAGTCTACATTGAACCCATAGAGAGTAATCGCCAGTCAAGGGCGAAGACTTATCCGCTCTCTTTGGTATCCCCCCATTCGAGGTATCGCCTGCATTCGACCATGGCCAATGAAGCGAGGCTTCTGGCATTCGAGGCCGAGCCTATGCTCGAGATCAGTCCACACGATGCCCGGCCAAGGGGAATCGACAACACCGATGTGGTTCGCGTCTTCAATGACCGCGGGCACGTGAAGTTGAGGGCAAGAGTGAGTGAACGCATCAAGCCCGGGGTCGTCGCGATCAGCGAAGGGTGGTGGCCGGAACAGTTTCTTGAAGGGCATCTGAACCAGCTGACACACGAAATGATCAACCCTGCACAGAATGCCACGCTTGGGCCTAATGCGGCCCTCTGCGACGTACTGGTGGATGTGAGGAGGGAAACCGCAGATACAGTAGTATGAGGAGGGGTAGCAATGGTACAAGGAACATGACCAGGTCAGACCACACAGCTCCTTGAGGTATCGCCCTCCAGCTCCAGAAGCTATGCAGCTGTTCTACACGCCGGCGACTCTGACCTTAGAATTGTTGCAATGATTGGGGGCAGGCCGAAGGGAACTACATGATACGATCAACTACCATTCCAGGAGGGTATGAATGACCCCAATCAACGACACGGCCGATGACGCGGTATCCCGACTCCTTTCCGGTGAGATCTGGAGCTCTTTCTGTGACGACCTGAAGGCCGCAGGTGACGATGTCCTTCGCCCAGGCGTAAGCGATCCACTCGACGTCGCCGAGGGTTTTCGTATGCTGACACGGCTCTTGCGAGGCGCGCTTGAGGATCGACTCGAATGGGCATTTCCTCCAAACCCATCTTTGATCAGTACTTGTCACGAAACGATCAAGATGGTTGCCGAGAACCCGGACAACCTCTACCTTGGCTGCCCGCTAAATGGCGAATACGAATACCGGATTCGGGGCACTCGTGGCGAAGCCAAATGGTTAAGTTTCAATACTTTCAACGCCGGAGGTTTCGGCGGCGGTGGGCGAGGCACGGGAACAACACTTCACGCAGAGCAACTCGAGATCAGCCCGGATGGCACTTTCGAGGTGATCCTTTCGCAACATGAACACGCCGGCAATTGGCTGCGACTCGAGCCCGATACGACATCTCTGACAATCCGTCAAACCTTCCTTCACAAGAAGACTGATCGTCGCGCCGAGCTGCATATCGAACGAATCAACGCGGCTCCTGACGCCCCGGCTCCGCTGTCAGCGGAAGTTCTGGAACGCAGATTCACCAAAATCGTTCGTCACGTACGAACGATCGCAAGAATTGGAGCGGGGTGGGCGGAACGCAATGCATCTAAACCAAACGTATTCTGGGACGCTCAGGAAGACGACACCCGTAAGTTCGGGGATCCGCAAATCAAATGGCAAATGGCCTACCTGCATCTACAGCCTCACGAGGCACTCATCGTTGAGTTCGTACCGCCTAAATGCGACTACTGGAACATTGTATTGCACAATCATTGGATGGAAACCCTCGATTATCGGTACCACCAGATTGCGTTGAATTCCGCTACGGCAACTGCGGCGTCGGATGGGTCCGTTCGTTGCGTTGTAGCGCACCGCGACCCTGGGGTTGACAATTGGCTGGATCTCGCCGGGCATACCAACTCAGTGCTGGGAGTACGCTGGGTCGGATCCGACGTGGAAGAATCCGTTGTGCCTTCAACGCGCGTGGTGAATATTGACTCACTCTCCTGAGCGGGCGGAGTTAAGGACTAGGGAGGAGCATTTACGATGACCAGATTCAACAGCAATGCCCTAATCGATGGCGCAATTAAGAAGGCAGGGCACTCGGATTTCGGCGGTGAAAGCTGGCGAGAAGGCTTGGATTGCCTTGTCGATGCTCTGAATGAAACAGCACAACTTACACAAGACGGGGCCAACATGATGGGCTATCGGCTAAGAAGGTTGTTGACCAACCGTCTGGCGATCGAGAAGACATATAGTGAACATCCGGAGATACACGATCAGATCGTGCAGGGGCCCATCTTCGTCATCGGGCTGCCGCGTACGGGCACTACGGCACTAAGTCAATTGGTCACGGCTGACCCGCAAATGAGGTCTCTACGCGGATGGGAATCCGCCAGACCCGTACCGCCCCCTGAAACCGCGACAGAACATTCAGACCCACGCATCGCCAAAATGCAGGCAGAGCTTGATTACACGTACGCAACCTATCCCAAATGGGCGTCGATGCATCACGAATCCGCGGAGACCGCGACGGAATGCCAGGACTTATTGGGCATGGAATTCAAGGCCGAACATTTCAACGGCATGGCCTACATTCCTGCTTATTCTGATTGGGTGATGAACTGCGACATGAGATCCGCGTACGCCTATCACCATCGCGTTTTGAAATTGCTGCAATCAAAGTGTCCACCTTACTTGTGGCACCTGAAGACGCCGGTTCACATGCTGTATCTGGATGCTCTGGTGAACGAGTATCCCAATGCCAGATTTTTGTGGAGCCACCGGGACCCGGCCAAGGTCCTTGGCTCCGTATGCAGCTTGATTTCCTATTGCCGATCCTGGGTAAGTGATCGCAGCGACATAGCGACGATAGGAAACGAACAACTCAACATCTGGACCGAAGCTATTCGACGTGCCATCGCCTTTCGTGATCGTGTGGGTGATGAGCGCTTCGCGGACTTGTCCCTTTCCGCCATTCAGACCGATCCCGCAGGCGCCATAAGTCGAGCCTATGCACAACTCGGCATACCATTTGACGATCGCAGTAGAACAGCGATTCAGGAGTGGGCCGATGGGCACAAACACGGATCACATGGGAAGCACGTATCGCATCTTGATGATTTTGGACTGACTGAGGATCAGGTACGTACAGCCTTTGGAAGCTATACGCGACGTTTTGAAGCGCTTCTGTCGTAGCGTTTCCATCATATCAAACATAGAAATACACAGAAGCTTTGGTTTCTTCGGCTCCGCCTACGCGTAGCTGCCGACTTCTCGCCAAGAATGCTCCGCCCGCTAGGTTCGGTGCAGTTGCGCCTGCGGTCCCCGGCGGATCGCAGCCCATGCAGACGGTTGTTCTCTCTCTTTCGCCCTCACCAGCCGTTGCTTCCACGGCCCGCATAGGCCCAAGCTGAGCCTGCAGACATTGATGAATGTCTGGTGCTCTGCGCGTGGCGAAAGGTCGGCTGGCAAAGGGCACCTCTTGAGTGACCAGCGCCAAGGCACTCGACGGGTCTTGCCGGGGCAGCCGTAGCCGCTGTCCATGTATGCGCCGCAGCCGATAACAGCAACCTTCTTC
>CAZNMB010000168.1:0-4983 GCA_964574095.1 uncultured Dehalococcoidia bacterium | reverse complement strand
AGCGGTTCGACTTCCGGATGCAGTCCTTCTGCACCAGCGGCACCTTCTCCAGCGATATGTCCACTCCGAGGTCGCCTCGGGCCACCATGATCCCGTCGCTGACCCGCAGGATGCTGTCGAAGTTGCGCACGGCGTCGCGCCGCTCGATCTTGGCGATCACCGGCGGCGGCTCGCCCCGTTCCGTCAGGAGTGCCTTGACCTGCGTGACGTCCCTGGCCTTGCCGACGAAGGACAGGGCGATATACTCCGCCCGCTGCGCCATCGCGAACCTCAACTGCCGCTCCATCGTCTCGTTGACGAACGGCGCCGACAGCTTCACCCCGGGCGTTGCGATGCCTCTTCTCGGCTTCAGTACTCCACCCTGGGTCACGCTGCACACCAGGTCCGTTTCCGTCTTCTGCCTCACCACCAGGCGAATGGCGCCGTCGTCGAGCAGTATCTCGTTGCCGGGAGCGACGTCCCTGACCAGGTCCGGCGGGTTCAGCGAGACCTCGCGCTCGTCACCGGGCACCGCCCTGGCGGTCAGGACCAGGCGCGCGCCTTTCTTGAGGTTGACCTGGCCGCTCTGCAGCTCGCCCGTCCGGTAGCGGGGGCCGGGCAGGTCCAGCAGGACCGCCACGGGCACTTCGAGCTTCGCCGCGGCCTCGCGGACGGTGCGAATCAACGCCACGTGCTGCTCTTCATCGCCGTGGGACAGGTTGAGACGCGCTACGTTCATCCCCGCGCGGATCAGCCTCGCCACCACGGGGGCCGACTCCGTAGCCGGCCCCAGAGTGCACACTATCCTGGTCTTGCGGCGCAGATCGACTTTCACAGCGGCCAGCTCAATTCACCACTCACTTCAGCGTCTCCTTCAGCACCTCGCCGATGCGCTCCACGAACTTGAACTCGAGCCCCTTCCTGATGTGCTGCGGGACATCTTTCAGGTCGCTTTCATTGTCCTTCGGGAGCAGGACCTTCTTGATCCCGGCCCGGTTCGCCGCGAGCACCTTCTCCTTGATGCCGCCGACGGGGAGCACCTTCCCCCGAAGCGTAATCTCGCCCGTCATCGCGATGTCCTTGTTCACCGGCCTGCCGGTCAGCGCCGATACCAGCGAGACGGCCATGGTAACACCGGCGGAGGGGCCGTCCTTGGGGATCGCACCGGCAGGCACGTGTATGTGCACGTCGTTGCTGCTGTAGAAGTCCTCCTTTATGCCCAGCGACGCCGCCTTGGAACGCGCGTAGCTGAACGCGGCCCGTGCCGACTCCTGCATCACGTCGCCCAGCTGGCCCGTCAGCGTCAGGTTGCCCTTCCCCGCCATCAGGGTGGACTCCACGAAGAGAACGTCGCCTCCCGCCGGCGTCCAGGCGAGCCCCGTCGCCACGCCGACCTCGTCCGTTCTCTCGGCGACCTCGTGCCTGAACTTGCGCTGCCCCAGGTAGTCCACCAGCATCCGGCGGGTGACCGCCGCCTTCTTCGAACCCTTCTGCGCCACCTTCCGGGCCTGCTTGCGGCAGACCGTGCCGATCTCTCTCTCCAGATTCCGCAGCCCCGCCTCCCTGGTGTACTCCCTGATGATGCCCAGGACGGCCGAGTCGGCGAGCTTGAGCTGGCCGGCGGTGAGGCCGTGCTCCGCGAGCTGCTTCGGGATGAGGAACTTCCTCGCGATGTGCAGCTTCTCAACCTCAGTGTAGCCCGGCAGCTCCAGGACCTCCATCCTGTCATGCAGGGCAGGCGGAATGGGGTCCAGCAGGTTGGCCGTGGTGATGAACATCACCTTCGACAGGTCGAAGGGCACCTCCAGGTAGTGATCGCTGAAGGCGAAGTTCTGCTCGGGGTCCAGAGCTTCGAGCAGCGCCGCCGAGGGATCGCCCCGGAAGTCCGCCCCGATCTTGTCGATCTCGTCCAGCATGAAGACAGGGTTGTTCGACCCGGCACGGCGGATGCTCTGAATGATCCTGCCGGGGAGCGCCCCCACGTAGGTACGCCGGTGGCCCCGGATCTCCGCCTCGTCCCGTATGCCGCCCAGGGACATGCGGATGAAGTTCCGTCCCAGCGCGCGGGCGATTGACTTGCCGATAGACGTCTTGCCGGTGCCCGGAGGGCCGACGAAGCAGAGGATGGGGCTCTTCATGTCCGCGCCCTTGAGTACCTTCACCGCGAGATAGTCGAGTATCCGCTCCTTCACCTTCTCCAGATCGTAGTGGTCCTCGTCGAGAATCTGCTGGGCCCTGTTCACGTCGAGGTTGTCCTCGGTGCTCACCGCCCAGGGCAGCGATGTAAGCCACTCCAGGTAGGTCCGCGCCGTCGTGTACTCCGCGGCCTGGGGAGGCATCTTGGCGAGCCGATCGAGCTCCCTCTCCGCCTCCTTCATGGCCTCGGGGGGAAGCTTGGCCTCGTCGATCTTGGCCCTGATCTCGCCGATCTCGACGGTGCGCTCGTCTACCTCACCGAGCTCCTTCTGAATGGCCTTGAGCTGCTCGCGGAGCAGGAACTCGCGCTGGCTCTTGTCCATCTCGCTCTTGACCTGCGACTGGATCTTGCTCCCCAGCTCCAGGATCTCAAGCTCTCTGTTGACGTATGTCGTCAGCTTCTCCAGGCGTTTCCCGACATCCAGCGTCTCCAGCATCTCCTGGCTCTCCGCCGGCGCGAGATTCGAGTGCACGGCGACGAAGTCGGCGATCATCCCCGGCTCGCTCACGTTGACCGCGGCGACCGCAAGCTCATCCGGCAGGTTGGGGGCCAGCGAGACCAGCTTCTGGAACAGGGACAGGATGTTCCGCATCAGGGCCTCCAGCTCGGGGGTCCTGTTGAGCGTATCCTCCAGCTTCTCGATTCTGCCCCTTATGTACGGCTCGACCTGGACAACCTGGACCAGTCTGATTCGCGCGATGCCCTGCAGCAGCGCGTGTACCGACCCGTCGGGCATCTTGAGCATTCTCACGATGCTGGCAGCCGTTCCAATCTCATAGATGTTGGCGGGCGGCTTCTGCTCCACGTCCTGCCGCTGCGCGAACACGCCCACGATCTTGCCGCCGGCAACCACCTCATCGATCAGTTTTGTCGCCTTTTCGTTGGTCACGATTATCGGGACCATCATCCCCGGGAACACCGCTCCCGGACCGCCGGGGATTATCGCGAGTTCGTCCGGTATCGAGACCTCGGCAACTTCGCTACCCTTCTTCTCATCTGTCGTAGTCATAGTCCGCTCCCTGCGCCATCATTCACCGAGTCCTTATGTCAACCCTGAAGGACCCGCCTCCCCTGCTCTTGGGCAGTATGACCTTGACGAGCCCGTCCTCACAGGACGCCTCTACCTTCCTGGGGTCAACCGCCACGGGCAGCTTGAGGCTCCTTCTGAAAGGCCCTCCCGCGATCTCCATCCTGTGGTAGGCCCGCTTTTCTCCGCCCTCCTCTGACTTGCGCCTGACACCCTCCACCGTGAAGACATCGCCGTCAACCGTCATCCTTATGTCGGATTCCGTGACGCCCGCCAGCTCAATGACAACCACGAACTTGTCCTTGGTCTCGTAGACGTCAACAGCCGGCTCCCAGAACGGGGATGAGAACCGGACCTGCGGCGGCTTCGATCCCGCGAAATGGTCGAGCAGGCGGTTCATCTCCTGCTGTATCAGGTCCATCTGGTTGAAAGGGTCTCTGCGGAACTCAATCATGATGTCCCCCCTTGGCACTCCCGCAAGATAGTCACTGGAGCATTATAGCTCAGGCCGCAAGACATGAGTGAAGACACGGCGTGCCGTGTCCCGTTTGCGCCGCGCTGCCCCGGCTACTCCCTGTCGGCCTTCTCCCCGGAGGCTGCCGCTTCCCCCGGCTTCTCGGGCCCCGAACCGTTCTTCCTGCTGTCCGTGACGTAGAACCCGGAGCCGTTGAAGATCACCGGCACCACACTGAACAGCCGGCGCGCACCGGCGCCGCACCGGGGGCAGCGAGCCTCCGCTCGATCATCGAAGCCGCGTCTCAAGTCGAAACGCGTCGAGCATTCTTCGCACTGGTACTCGTACGTCGGCATTGTCTTCCCTCAGCGCACCGGGACGCGCCTCATGCAACGATCTCAGCCCTCAGAGTCTGGCCGCCGCGCAGGAACACGATGGTGGCCCTGCCGCCGCTCTTCAGGCCGGCCATCGCCTGTTCGAGGTCGTCGGCGTTGTGTATCGGCCTCATGTTGACCTCGGTGATAATGTCGCCCTGCTTCAGGCCGGCCTGCTGGCCCAGCGATGAGGGGGCCACGCCCCCGACGAGCGCCCCGAACACCGGGACCGCACCGACCTTCCGCGCCACCTTGCTGGCATCCGCCACCTTCAGGCCCAGCTTCGGTCGCTGCCCGTTGCCGGCGCCCGCCAGAAGCTGGTCCAGCCGGGGCCGGTCAAAGCCCACGATGGCCTGGCCGTCCACGACTATCACAGGAACGCCCGTCTGTCCGGTGAGGCGTATCATCTCTTCGGCCGCCGCCCGGTCAGCGGAGATGTCCCGCTCAGTGAACTTGACACCCCGCTCGCTCAGGTATCTCTTCGCCTGGTGGCAGTATCCGCACGTGGGCGATGTGTAGACTTTCACGTCCATGCGTCACCTCTCAGCAATCCCGAATCACTGGACCTCCGCCGCGGTCTCCCTGGACTTCCGGAAGGCGATCTCGCCGGCCTCCGCATCCACCTCCACGATATCACCGTCCGCGAAGGCCCCTTCAAGCACGCGAAGCGCCAGCGGGTCGAGCACCTCCCTCTGGATGGTGCGTTTCAACGGCCGCGCGCCGTAGACCGGGTCGAAGCCCTCGCTCACGATCAGCTCCTTGGCCGCGGGCGTCAGTCTGATCTGCATGTGCCTGTCGGCGAGACGCCGGCCCAGTCTCTCGACCTGGATGTCAACGATCTGCTCGATGTGCTCCCGCGTGAGCGAATGAAAGATAATGGTCTCGTCAACCCGGTTGAGGAACTCGGGGCGGAAGCGGGCCCTGAGAGCCTCGGTTATCCGCTCCCGGATCT
>CAZNMB010000167.1:0-4987 GCA_964574095.1 uncultured Dehalococcoidia bacterium | reverse complement strand
GCTGTCCGATGATAAGGGCGGCGGCTCGCTGACGGCGCTGCCGATCATCGAGACGCAGGCCAACGACATCTCGGCCTATATCCCCACGAACGTGATCTCCATCACGGACGGCCAGATCTACCTGGAGACCGAGCTCTTCAACGCCGGCATCCGGCCTGCAATGAACGTCGGCCTCTCGGTATCGCGCGTGGGAGGCAACGCCCAGACCAAGGCTATGAAGAAGGTGGCAGGGAGACTCCGAATGGAGCTGGCGCAGTACCGCGAGATGGCCACATTTGCCCAGTTCGGCACCGCCGACCTCGACCGTGCGACGAGGATGCAGATCGAGCGCGGACAGCGGAGTACGGAAATCCTGAAGCAGCCACAGTACAAGCCCGTGCCGATGGAAAACCAGGTCATGATCCTGTACGCCGTCATTAACGGCCATTTCGACGATGTGCCGGTGGCGGACATCAGGGCCGCTGAAGAGGCGTTCCAGAGATTCATGGAGACCAACCACCCCGATGTCGGGAGGACAATTGCCTCCGAGAAGAATCTGACCGACGAGACCGAGGAGAAGCTCAAGAAGGCCATCAGCGCATTCAAGCAGACCCTGGCCGCTCAGGCTGGCACTTCTGTCGCAGCGGGTGAGAAAGCAGCGTAATGATTCCAATTCGCGTTATCCGGCGCCGGATCCGCTCCATCCAGAACACCGCCAAGATCACCAAGGCGATGGAGATGATCGCTGCGTCGAAGATGAGGCAGGCCCAGAGTCGGGTACTGGCGGGACGCCCCTACGCGGAGAAGATGCGTGACGTGGTCGGCCACCTCGCGCTGCAGGCGCAGCCCGGCGAAGAGCTCCACCCCCTTCTTCAGCGGAGAGACGTCAAGCGCATCGGCGTGATACACGTCGCCGCCGACCGCGGTCTCTGCGGCGGACTGAACGCCAACGTCAACCGGATGACCGCCAACTTCATCTCTCAGCAGAACCTGCCAGTTGCAGCGGTCGCGGTAGGGAAGAGAGGCATCTCCTTCATGTCGAGGCATGCCGCGGAGGTCGTTGCCGAGTTCACGCAGCTGGGGGACAAGCCCTCCCTGCTCGACACGCTGCCAATATCTCGCGTCGTCATGGACGAATACACCGGCGGCTCGCTCGACCGTGTCTACGTGGCCTACAACAAGTTCCTGAGCACGGTCAACCAGGAGCCCGTCATGCTGGAGATCCTGCCGATTGAGCCGCCGACGGCGGAACACGCGGCCGCGGTGGAGTACATCTACGAGCCTTCGGCCCCCGGCGTGCTCGAGCGCCTGCTGCCGCGCTACGTCGAGATGCAGGTGTACCACGCCATTCTGGAGTCCATCGCCAGCGAGCAGTCGGCGAGAATGGTTGCCATGCGCAACGCTACGGACAGCGCCTACGAAATGATCGACGAGTTGACGCTCGTTCTCAACAAGGCCCGCCAGGAGACGATTACCAAGGAACTCCTTGACATCGCCGGCGGCATCCAGGAGTAATCCTAGACAGGGAGCAGGAGGCTACTATGGCGAAGGGTAGAGTAGCTCAGGTCATAGGTACCGTTATCGATGTGGAGTTCCCGCCGGACGAGCTGCCGGCGCTGAACAATGCCGTTGAGGTCTCCCTCAAGGACGGCACCAAGATCGTTCTGGAGACTCAGCACCATATCGGCAACAACTGGGCGCGCTGCCTTGCCCTCTCGCCGACGGACGGGATCGCGCGGGGTGACGAGGTGATCGATACGGGCGACTCTATCTCGGTGCCCGTGGGCAGAGCGACTCTGGGACGCCTCTTCAACATCGAAGGCAAGCCGCTTGACAACCTCGGTCCCGTTGCCGCCGACGAGCACTGGCCCATCCACCGGCTGCCTCCGCCGTTCACCGAGCAGGAAACTTCAACACAGATGCTGGAGACCGGCATCAAAGTCATGGACCTCATCACGCCGTTCACCAAGGGCGGCAAGATCGGGGCCTATGGCGGTGCCGGCGTGGGCAAGACGGTCGTTATCATGGAGTTGATCCGCAATATCGCGACGGAGCACGGAGGCTTCTCGGTCTTCGCCGGCGTCGGTGAGAGATCGCGCGAGGGCAACGACCTCTGGCACGAGATGATGGAGTCAGGCGTCATCGACAAGACGACGCTGGTCTTCGGGCAGATGAACGAGCCGCCGGGCGTCCGTCTCCGCATAGCGCTCACCGGCCTGACCATGGCGGAGTACTTCAGGGATGTCGAGGGGCAGGACGTGCTCCTCTTCATCGACAACATCTACCGCTACATTCTGGCAGGCATGGAGGTCTCCGCACTGCTGGGCCGCATGCCCTCTGCGGTCGGCTACCAGCCCACGCTGGGTACCGAGATGGGTGAGCTCGAGGAGCGCATCACGTCGACAAAGAAGGGCTCGATCACATCGTTCCAGGCCATCTACGTGCCCGCCGACGACTACACTGATCCCGGAATCGTCACGACCTTCGGCCACCTCGACGCCGTTGTTGCCCTGGAGCGCGCCATCGCCGCGCAGGGCCTTTACCCCGCCGTGGACCCCCTGACCTCCACCTCACGCATCCTCGACCCCCTCGTTGTGGGCGAGGAGCATTACCAGGTCGCCCGCGGCGTGCAGCGGGTGCTGCAGCGATACAGAGACCTGCAGGACATCATAGCGATCCTGGGCATCGAGGAACTCAGTGACGAGGACAAGATCACGGTGGCCCGCGCCCGGAAGATACAGAGATTCCTCTCGCAGCCTATGTTCGTCGCCGAGGCCTTCACGAACATGCCGGGCAAGTATGTTCCCCTCAAAGAGACGGTGCGTGGCTTCAAGGAGATCCTTGACGGCAAGCACGACGGCTTGCCGGAGCAGGCGTTCCTCATGGTGGGCACAATCGACGAGGCAGTGGCCAAGGCAAAGACGCTGGAAGGTGACTAGTGGCGAAGCTGAATCTTGAGATCGTTACCGCCGAGAGAGTCGTCTACTCGCAAGAAGTGGACGTCGTCGTGGCGCCGGGTACGGAGGGGGAACTCGGCATCCTGCCCCAACACGCGCCACTGATGACGATGCTCCAGCCCGGAGAGCTCAGGGTCCGCCAGGGCGGCGAGGAGCAATCCGTCTTTGTCAGCGGCGGCTTCCTCGAGGTGCTCGCAGACAAAGTGACGGTCCTGGCCGACACGGCGGAGCGGGCCGAGGAGATCGACATCGCCCGCGCGGAGGAAGCCAGGAAACGGGCCCAGTCCCGAATTGCACAGCCGCGCGAAGAGGCAGACTATGCGCGGGCTCAGGCCGCGTTGCTCCGTTCGCTGATGCGCCTGAAAGTGGCGGAGAAGAGTCGCAGGAAGCGGCCGCCTACGCATCAGTAGCCGTTCCGGTACGCCGAGCGCTGCCGGCTGATGGGGTCGATCCTCAGCCCCGCTCTTCCGCGGGTTCGGCGAGTGCCTTCTCCTCGCGCCCGCGTCTTCTCCGGTATACGATGGCGTAGACCACCAGCCCGAATGCCATCCAGCCCATCCCGGTCCACCGGCTGTACTCCTGAACGGTGACTATCACGACCCAGATCGCCAGCGTCGCCACGAGGCCGATGATCGCCGTCACCGGAAGCTCCCTTCCCCGTATTCTGACGTTCCCCCTGAGCTTGAACGCGCGCGCCATGTCCGGGTGCTTGACCCGCAGGGCCAGAATGGACGCATGCGCGAAGGCGAATGCCAGCAGCGATCCAAAGGTGTACAGCCCGCCCAGGTCGGCGAATATCTCGTTGATGTCGCCCCGGAACAGGCCGGGCAGCAGAATGAGGATGGCTATCCCGCTGAAAACGATGATCGAGACATAGGGCGTCCTGAACCGCGCGTGGATCCGGTGGAATGCCGACGGCAACTGTTTGTACGATCCCATCGAGAAGGCAAGCCTCGAAATGCCCATCAGGCCAGCGTTTGTCGCGATGAGCAGAATGGTGGCCGCGAGCACGGCCACGAGCGGCTCGAATATCCCCCTCAGCCACGCGAACGGGAAAGCGTTGGCGATTCCGGCGACAGGGTCCCGCGCCCACTCGCCCGCCAGCTCGCTGGGAGCCATTGACGACAGGGCTACCACGGAGATGCCGGAGAACATCACGAGCACTGTGAACATCATCATAATCATCGCGATCGGGACGCGTACCTGGGGCCGGCGCGTCTCCTCAGACATCTGGGACACCGTCTCCACACCGGTGTAGGCCAGGGCTGCCAGGGCCACGCCAAAGACCAGATTGGTCGTCGTGGGCCAGTTGCCTTCACCGAACATGCTGTCCACCAGTCGCGACATGCTGAACTCGATCACACCCGGGCTGACGAGCAGCACTATCCCGATCGTCACCAGCATGGCCTGCACCGCCACGTCCATCACAGCCGCGCCGATGTTGACGAACGCCGTCTCCCTGACCCCGATGATATTGACCGTCATGAGCAGCAGCACGATGCCGATTGAGAACAGAGTGCCCACCCAGGGATCGGTCTTCAGCGGCTCCCAGAAGTAGCCAAGGTACGGTGAGATAGTGAACGCGGATATTGAGATGGTGACGATATAGCTCAGCAGGAGGGCCCAGCCCGCTGCAAACCCGACATGTTCATTGAAGCCATGCCGGGCGAAGCTTGCGGAGCCGCCGGCCTCCGGGTACATGGTGGCGCCCTCCGCGTAGGAGAGCGCAGTGAAGACGAACAGAATGCCGGCTGCGAACAGGACAATCGGCGTCGCCCCCAGTGCCACGAGGGCGACGATCCCCAGGGCGTAGTATATCGATGAGCCTACGTTGCCGTAGCCAGCGCTGTAGAGGGCGGCGACGCCGAGGACTCTGCGAAGACGCAGCGCGGCCCCCCTCGGTCGCCGCAGAATCCTGTCACCGGGTCTCCTATGTCGAACTTCCCGCAGATGGTCCCGCTGCGGTGGCTTCTTAGAACTCAATCGATCTCGCTTTTACCCTGCATTTCTCAGCCGTCATGATGGCCTGGATCTGAGCGACCGCGAACTCC
>CAZNMB010000166.1:1184-4993 GCA_964574095.1 uncultured Dehalococcoidia bacterium | reverse complement strand
CCCGCTATCATTCGCTCCCTCCCCTGGTGGGAGGGAGCTAGAGGGAGGGGGAGCCCTCCCCGTCGCGGGAAAGCTGTGGGATCAAGCCATTCATTGAGGCCGACCGCCGGCCATGGCCCGGGCACCTATTCTGAAGGCCTCGAGGTTCGTTTCCACGTCCTTGGGCGCCATTATCTCCCGCATCGCTTCCTCGTAGGACTCGACGGGAATGGGCAGCAGCCCCGAGCCGGCGAGGGCGCCCATCATGAGGATGTTGGCGGGCGCGGGCCTGTCCCCGTCGGTGCCGGCTGCGACAACGTCCACCTTCTCCGCCAGTTGGCCCAGCTTGTCCAGTATCTCGTCGATGGGCGGATACTTGGCCTGCCCGGCGAGGACCCAGGGGGGATAGATGGGCCTGGAGCTGAGTATGACCCTGGTCCCGGGGTTGCCGAACTCGGTCATGACGCGAAGCGCTTCCACCGGCTCCATCGCCACCACGATGTCCGCCTGGCCCTCGGATATGAGGGGGCTGCACTGTGTTTTGGCCGAGAAGCGAACATGGCTGGTGACGGAGCCGCCCCGCTGGGAAGCGCCGTAGGTCTCGCCGACGGTGACGAAGAGCCCTTCCTTGATGCCTGCCGAAGCCACTATCTGCGAAGCCAGCACGTTCCCCTGGCCGCCGACGCCGGTGATGATCAGATTCACGGGGTCTTTGTCCAGAGCCATCAGCTATCCCCCTTCCACGACGATCGCCCCCCGGGGACAGAGGGTGGCGCAAACGCCGCAGCCGGTGCATACGATCTCATCAATCTTCGCCTTCTGCGCTTCCTGGTCCCAGATGATGCCGGGGCAGTTGAATACCCGGCTGCAGAAGCGGGCGCAGCCGCAGTCGTCGCCGATGCACTTCTCAGGATCGACGAAGACCCGCCGCTTGCCCTTCTCCTTGCTCTCGACGAGGTGACATCTTCGGCGAAAGACCATGACCCTCGCCCCGTCCTCCTGCAGCATGTCGTAGAGATCGGAAATGGCCTCGTCGATCTCGAACGGGTCACGCACCTTGACCTGCGCGCCCACCGCCCTGCAGATCTCCTCGATCTCGACGACGGGCGCCGGCCTGCCCAGGGCGTCGTGTCCCGAGCTGGGGTGCGGCTGGAAACCAGTCATCGCCGTCCCCCCGTTGTCCAGCACCACCATCAGCACGTTGCTGCTGTTGAACCGCGCATTGATCAGCGCGGGAATGGCCGCGTGGAAGAAGGTCGAGTCGCCGCAGACCGCGATCACCGGCTGGTCGAAGCCGAACCGGCCCAACTGGCCGAATCCGGCGGCGAGTCCGGTCCCGGCTCCCATGCAGTGCAGGGTCTTGAGCTGCCAGAATCCCGCCGGCCCCGCGCCCAGGCTGTAGCAGCCTATGTCTCCGGTCACGAACCCGTCCCGTCCGTCGAGCTTCAGCGCGGCCTTGATCGCCCACAGGGAGGCCCGGTGAGGGCAGCCGGGGCAGAAGGTCGGCATGCGCGGCGGCAGGCTGGGCAGGGCCAGCTCGCTTGCCCGCTGCGCATATGCCGCGTCTCTGGGCGCGTACGCCAGTCCCTTGACGTCGGCGAGGGCCTTGGCCACCTTGTCCTGGTTGATGTCGCCGAAGCCGGGGAGGTGGCCGGTCTTCGCGCCGTACACGGTGATCGGGCCCAGGGTCCGGGCCTGCTCCGCGATGAGGACCTTTATGTTCTGCTCGAGGAAGGGGTCAGTCTCCTCAACGATCAGGACCTCTTTCACGCCCTTGAGATGCTCCACGACGAATCGCTCGGGCAGGGGCCAGGTGGTGCCGATCTTGAGGATGCCGACCTCCCCCTCGAGCCCCAGGGCCGCTACCGCTTCCCGCGAGTACAGCCAGCCGCTTCCGCTGGTCACGATGACGAACGTGGCGCCGGCGGGGCCCGTGTACCAGTTGAACCCGGAGTGCTCGAACTCCTCCCGGGCCCGCTCGACCTTCTGATGCAGCGCCGCGTGCTGGGGGGCGACGAAGGCTCCCGAGATGTACGCACCTTCGAATCGGGCTGACCTGCTCTTCTCCGGGAGCTCGCCGAGCTTCACGTTGCCCCTGCTGTGCGACAGCCTGGTGACGCTCCTGATCATGCACGGCAGCGCGAGCTTCTCCGACAGCTCGAAGGCCCATTTGGTCATGTCCTTCGCTTCCTGAAAGGTCGCCGGCTCCAGCAGCGGGAGATCTGCGAACCGGGCGAAGTTCCTGCTGTCCTGCTCGTTGGAGCTCGATATCGCCGACGGGTCATCGGCGGCAACGAACACCAGGCCGCCCTTCGTGCCGCTGAGGACGACTGTCATCAGGAAGTCGGAGCACACGTTGACGCCGTTCTGTTTCATGGCGACGATGGCCCTCAACCCGGCGAAGGAGGCTGCGGTGGCCGCCTCCAGAGCCACCATCTCGTTGGTGGACCACTCGACGTAGACGTTGAAGCGCTCCGCCACGCGGGCCAGGGACTCCGTGATCTCCGTGGACGGCGTGCCGGGGTAGGCGGCGCAGAAGTCAACCCCGGCTTCGACCGCGCCCCTGGCGATGGCCTCGTTGCCCATCATGAGCACGCTCTTGCCGGGCTGGTCAATGGTCAGCGTTGACATCTCAGTCTCCTAGAGGAGGTCTCTTCTCCGGGCGTCGCTCAGTCCCAGGTACAGCAGGTCCGCTTCGTTCCCTGTCCGCCTCACGATCTCGGCGATCGCCCTCTTCTTCTTGTTCAGCGATGCTTCCCGCAGGTGGGCCAGCCTTGCCTCGTCGAGCGGCCGGGACTCGATTATGCCCGCGGCCTTTGCCTTCGCGACCAGTGCCTCCCCCTCCGGCGTTCTGACTATCAGCGTGTTCCAGTCGTCCATACCCTCCACCATGCCCACCGAGACGTCCGCGAACTCGGAGGTCATGTCGAAGCAGACGCCGCACGTTGGTTTGATCGCCCCCCTCACGTCGTCCAGAGGGATCCGGACGCTTGTGGCTCCGGCATGCACCACAACGACGTTGGCCGGAGGCGGCGGTATGTCGATTCGGGTGACGGTGGAGGGATCGAGCCTGTCCTTGAGGCAGGCGTGGAAGTCCCGGTAGGTCAGCGCCCAGGTGCAGAAGAGACCGATGACGAGCTTGACTCTGCGGGCGCCGCTCTCGTGCTGCGAGGACTGCATCTTCCTCAGCGCCAGGACCTGGCAGGGGATTCCCACGACGCCGATGGCATCCCTGGGCTGCCTTGTCGATCTGTTCAGCTCCGCCAGGGTTGCCGACGACACGTAGTTCGAGCCGGCGTAGTCGATTACCTGAGAACCCTGTTCGGCCGTCGCCGCGGCGGGCATGAGGCCGGTGCCGAACGGCCTGGTGAGGACCGCGGAGTCTATCGCCCCGGTGCTCATCGCGTCGGCGACGAGCGCGGATACCACCCCTCCGTACTGCGCGCGGCTGCGGATACCTTCGTCTCCGGCGCGGGCCATCTCTACGGAGAGGAAGTGCCCGAGCGCGGCATCGGATCGCTCCCCGCCGAATACGCTGCGGTCCAGCGCATCGATGTCGGTGGGGGTACGGGGGCAGAAGTCGTAGCACTGCCCTTCGGATATGCCGCAGGGCTCGATCACGGCTACCCTGTCCTTGGCCACCTTGACGTACGGGCAGATGTTGACGCACGCGCCGCAGCCGGTGCAGAGGCCCGCGCTGAGGACCTTCTTCTCCAGGTCGGCGGAACCCTTGCCTGCTGTCATCTGATAATCCCCCCAGCTTCCTCTGCCTCTATCTTACACCATTTGTCCCCGCGCGGACGCCCGGCTCCCTCCCCGGATCCACATCG
>CAZNMB010000166.1:0-1084 GCA_964574095.1 uncultured Dehalococcoidia bacterium | reverse complement strand
CGAAAGCCTACAGCTCCATCTCCTTGAGGTCCGGGGCCACGATCAGCTTCGGCTCCGTCAACGACTGCACCTGCTCCGCGGTCCAGCCGGGAGCCACTTCCTTGAGCACGAGACCATCGAGGGTCACCTCGATCACGGCCAGGTCGGTCACGATCAAGTCTACACATCTCCGCGCGGTAAGGAAGTACGAGCACTCCTTCACGATCTTGGGCCTGCCGTCCTTCGTGGTGTGCTCCGTGGTGACGATTACCCTCTTCCCGCCCACCGCGAGGTCCATGCCGCCTCCGATTGTGCCCGTGAGTGGGTCGCGTCCGGTATTCCAGTTGGCAAGGTCTCCGTTCTCCGAGACCTGGAGCGCGCCCAGGATTGTCACGAGGCGGCCGCCCCGTATCATGGCGAAGGAGGTGACGACGTCGAAAACGGCCATGCCGGGTACGGGGGTGAAGAACCTCGCGCCGGCATCTACGTAGTGGGACTCGGCCCGATCGATCTCGCCTTCCAGTATCAGTGGCCCGTAGCCCAGGGCGCCGTTCTCCGACTGGAAGATGACGCCCTCCGGTATGTAGAGGGCGCAGAGAATGGGTATCCCGACCCCCAGGTTGACATAGTCGCCGCTGCGCAGTTCCTTCGCCGCCCTCATCGCCACGACATCTCTGTCGAGCCGCTGCCCGGTGCCGGGGGCCCGGGTTAAGGCCGCAGTCTCGTCAACCAGCACCCGCCCGAACAGCATCTTGCGAGCGATGTCGATTTCTCCCAGCTTGGTGATCAGCGCCCTCTTTCTGCGGGGAGTGCCGAGCCCGTCCTCGGGGACCCTCACAATGCGGTCAACGAATATGCCGGGAGTGACAACGTGCTCGGGGTCGATGTCTCCCACCTCCACGATCTCGTCCACCTCGGCGATGGTGACCCTCGCCGCCATGGCCATCACCGGCTGGTCCGTCCGGAAGGTCCCCTGGTACACGAGGTTGCCCAGCCTGTCCGCTTTGTGGGCCCGGATGAAGGCATAGTCGGGCCTTATCGGCTCCTCGAAGACGTAGTCGGTGCCGCCGATGACCCTGGCCTCCTTCCCCTCCGACAGTATGGT
>CAZNMB010000165.1:0-5033 GCA_964574095.1 uncultured Dehalococcoidia bacterium | reverse complement strand
GTCAATGCCGCCTGCAGCGGTTTCATCTACGCCCTGGCGACGGGCTGCCAGTTCGTGAAGGGCGGGGCCTATGACAGCGTCCTGGTCGTAGGAACGGACGTCTACTCCCGGATCGTGGACTGGCAAGACCGGAACACCTGCGTCCTTTTCGGTGACGGCGCCGGCGCCGTGGTAATCCAGGCCGCGGATTCGCTCCCGGGAACCGTGGGCTTCGTGCTCGGCAACGACGGCGAGGGAGCAAGCACCATCTATACCCCGGGACCGTGCGGCGTGAACGACGGGCGCTACTTCATAACCATGAAAGGCCCGGAGACCTTCAAGTTCGCGGTGAGGATCGTCTGTCAGGCCGCGCGGGAGGTCGTCAGTGCCGCGAACCTCAGCCTGTCCGACATCGATCTGATCATCCCGCACCAGGCCAACACGCGCATCATCAAATCCGCGGCCCGGCAGCTCGAAGTCTCTGAGGAGAAGTTCTTCGTCAACGTGGAGCGCTACGGCAACACCTCGGCGGCATCGATTCCCATCGCTCTGTGTGAGGCTGTGGAGGAAGGACGGGTCAGGGACGGCGATCGGCTGGTTCTGGTGGGGTTCGGCGGCGGCCTCAGTTGGGCTGCCATGCTGTTGGAGTGGGGGCCCGGACGCGGGAGCGCCCGGGACACAGCCGCCGCCTGAATCGATTCACGCACCCCGCAGGGCGGCGGAACGGGATCGTGCCCGTGGGGGATCGCGCCGCACAACTCGACTGGAGAGGGGAGCTGAGCCATTGAATCTTGCGGTAATCGTTGTCTATCTCCTGGCGATGATCGCCGTGGGCGTCTGGGTATATCGAAGGAAGCAGGCGTCAAGCAGGGATGGTTTCTTCGTAGCGAACCGCAGCGGAGGCACAGCGCTCATAGTGGGGTCGCTGTGCGCCACCTTCATAGGTTCGTCGGTGGCCATCGGCATGGCCGGGCGCGGCTACAGGTGGGGGCTTCCCGGGGCTTGGTGGCTTCTGGTGGGGGCTATCGGCCTGCTGATCTTGGGATTCTTCTTCGCGCGCAGGGTCAGGCGGTTCGGGCTGTACACGCTGCCCGAGCTTGTGGAGAGGCAGTACGGGAGCAAGGCGGGGATGGCCGCGGCAGTCCTGATTGTCGTCGCCTGGGTGGCCATCGTGGCCGCGCAGATAATCGCGGCGGGCAAAGTCCTGACCGTCTTCCTGCCTCTCGATCTGTCCCAGTCGATGGCCGTCTCCGCCTTCGTGTTTGTGCTGTACACCGTCCTGGGAGGCCAGTACTCCGTGCTGCGCACCGATCTGGCGCAGTTCTTCCTGCTGATTGCCGGAATCGGGGTGACCCTCGGGTTTGTCCTGTACAAAGTGGGCGGGATCAGCGGGCTCACCTCCAATCTTCCCGCGGACTACTTCGCCTTCCCCACGAACGCGGGTTTCGACTGGTATGCCCTGGTTGTCCTGCTCATCCTCACGGGCGCGACGTACCTGGTGGGCCCGGACATATACTCGCGGCTGTTCTGCGCGCGTGACGAGAGAGTGGCCCGTAACTCCGCGATAGGGGCGGGTCTGGTGGCCGTACCCGTCGCCTTCATGGTCGTTCTCATCGGCATGGGCGCGATGGTGCTCTATCCCGACATAGCGGCCCAGCACCCCAACCTGTCCTACGTGGCGGCCTCCGAGCTTGCTTTCCCAACGGTGCTTCAGAACCTCCTGCCCGTCGGCGTCGCCGGGCTGGTTGCCGCCGCGCTGCTCGCGGCCGTGATGTCGTCGGCGGACACAGTCCTGCTCACCACGAGCACGATAGTGAGCCAGGACGTGTACGGGCGGATGTCGCCCGGGATGAGCGAGCGCACAGGCCTGATGGTCACCCGGGTCGGAGTGATGCTAATCGGCGTTGTCGCTCTCCTGATAGCGTGGCAGCGGCCGGGCATAATAAGCTCGCTCCTGCTGGCCTACACGGTGTTCACGAGCGGGGTCGTGGTTCCCGTGCTCGCGGGGTTCTACCGGGACCGGCTGAGGGTGAACTCTGCCGGCGCGATCGCTGCAATAATCGGAGGCGGCGGTACCGCCCTGGCGATCAACCGGCTGCAGGCGGCCGACATGCTGCATGTGGAGCGGCTGGAGCTGGCAGGGTTGGGGGTATGTGTCGTTCTCCTCTTCGGCGTGAGCTGGCTGGTCAGGGCCGCAGGCTGGGGCCCGGGGCAAGGGCCGGCCGGTGGTGGCGTGGAACAAGCGCAGCGCCTATAATGTGCAGGGACGGAGGGACTATCCAAGATGGAGATCGTGTGGCTTGGGCACGCATGCTTCAGGATCAAGGGCAAGGACGCCACCATCGTCACCGACCCCTTTGACAAGACGTTGGGCTACCAGGTGAAGAAGCCGACGGCTACCATCGTCACCGTCAGTCACGGGCACCCTCAGCACAGCTTCGTGCAGGGCGTCTCGGGGACGCCAAGGATCATCAGTAGACCCGGCGAATACGAGGTTGCCAACGTGTTCATTGGCGGCGTAGCGACCTATCACGACTCCGAGCGGGGGGCGGTGCGGGGCAAGAACACCGCCTTTGTCATACAGATGGAAGACGTCGGCATCTGCCATCTGGGCGACCTGGGGCACGTGCCCACTGCCGAGCAGATAGAGCAAATGGGCGATGTGGATATCCTGATGGTGCCTGTGGGCGGAGGGCCGACCATTGGCCCGACGGCGGCCGTTGAGACAATAAGCCTGCTTCAGCCGAAGCTGGTGTTACCGATGCACTACAAGACCGACGCGGTGAAGCTGGATCTGGCGCCCCTGGAGGCTTTCCTCAAGGAGATGGGGGTTAGAGAGGCAGTCTCGCGCCCGAAGCTTGTGGTCGGGAAGTCGAGTCTGCCCGGGGAGACCAGTGTCGTGGTGCTCGACTACCACTAGCGGTGGTACGGGGCCGATCGACTGCGCGTCACCATGCAGCCCTGCAGGGACGTTGCACGTCTGGCGGCACACAAGTCCGGGACGGAGGTCCATCGCTACGGCAAGCGAATGGGCCTCTCCGTGGCCCACCGGCCCAGCCAGTAGAAGAAGCCGCCGCCGACAAACCAGATCAGCAGCGAGCTTATGGGTGCCAGTGGGACTAGAGACCTGTAGGGCAGGAACGTGCCGGACTCAGAGGTGTCGATCGGTATGAAGGACAGGGTCCCCAGGATGACACAGAAGGCGACAGGGAGCCACCACACCCGCTTCACGCTCAACATGCTATCGCTCCCGCCTTGAGGTGGCAGGAGGCTTGGCTGCGACCGGCATCAGTCTATTTCAATCGCCGACGCCTTCATGGTCGCGGGAGGCTTGACGTTGTTGATGCTCACGCCCAGCCTCGGAATCTCCGTGTATCCCGACAGCATGACGACACCGGCCACGCAGTCCCAACCCCTGATTGGACAGTCGCCGCCTCTCACCTCAGGGGTCGCTATGCTGCTCTCGAGCCAGCTCTTGGCGTGGGAGAAGCCCTCCATGTTCAGCTCGTCGGGAGGCCCGGCGATTATCATGAGGGCTTTCTTCGCTTTCTTTATGTCGCACTCTCCGGTGAGCCTGAGCGTGGCGGCGTTCCTGATGGCCGTGTAGCAGCGCATGGCGGGACTCAACTGGTCCAGGGAGTTCTTCTTCCTGAAGAAGAGGAACCTGTCGCCGGTGCTCTTGGCCTTCATTTCCGAGTAGCCGATGTAGCTGAGTCCCTCCCAGGAGTTGATGATGTCTGAGGCATCGATCACCTTTATGCCGACCCTGTCGTTCGCGGCCTCGCCCGCGCCGAGCATCAGGGGCAGGGGTTTCACCAGCTCGTGGTTCATGATGCTGTAGCTGGTTTCGAGCGGCAATCCTTCCTTCTTCCACACGTCGTTGTCGAAGAGCAGGATGCCGTTCACCAGGCCGTCGACCTCCTGGAGGCATTCGATGGCGTTCATGGCCATCAGCTTGCCCTCGTCCTCGGAAGGCAGGATGCCGATGAAGTAGATGGGCTCCTCGTACACCTGTCTCAGCTTGGAGATGATGACTGGCGCCCCGCCGGACCCTGTTCCGCCGCCGAGACCGGCGACCACGAGGAATGCGTCCACGTGATGGATAACCTTGTCGGTGACGGCGTGCATGATCGAGTGGAGGCCGTGCTTGGCCACTTTTGACCCGACCTTGCGGTTCAACCCTACTCCGTGTCCCTTGACGACGGTCTGGCCGACGAGGATTCTATCCTTCTTCTGTATGGTCTTCAGTCCGAGAAGGTCTGCCTGGGCAGAGTTGACGGCCAGCGCGAATGGAACGATACCCTGGTGCCTTCCCCACAGGCTGTGATATGTAAGGTGGTCGGCGATTCTGCCGCCTGCCTGGCCGATTCCGATTACTCCGACCCTCATGGTTCACCTCCAGCTACCCTTGAGAACTTCCGTATCCTCAAGCGTGAAGTTTAACATAAATCAGAAACAAGCGTCAACAACACGTGAAGGAAGCAAAAGCCGTCCGCCGAGGGGCGGACGGCTTTCATTCCAGGAACTGCCGGTCAAGCGCGCTAGACCTTGCGCCGCATACCCATCATTGCGATGCCGACCGCGATGATGGCTATGACCAGGGCAATGACCGGAAGCACTATTCCACCGGGAGCACCTGCTCCTTCTTCTCCTTGAGGACCTGCCGCTCCGGCGGGTCCCGTGGCTCCGGCTGCACCTTCAGGGATGCCGAGGGTGAGCACACCGGTGGCTGCGTTGTAGCTCACGGTGGGCTGTGACCCGGCTGCTAGAGAGGTAACGACAACCTGGGTTATGGAGCCACCTTGCCCTCCTGTCCCCTCACCGGAGGAGATGTCTTTGTTGACGTTGCCTCCCTGTATCCAGGTGGCGGTCTGGTCAGCAGTCCGCTCGCCTATCATGAAGGTCACCGTAGCGCCGTCGTAGGTCGCGCCCTCCGGCTGCTCGATGATGATGGCATAGGACGAAGAACCGTATCCCTCCGCCGGCGTGGTGGTGGTGAACTGGGTACCGCTGACGGTAGCCTTCACGACCGTGCCGGCGGCAACGCCCTGGCC
>CAZNMB010000164.1:0-5061 GCA_964574095.1 uncultured Dehalococcoidia bacterium | reverse complement strand
CCGCAAGCTGCGGTTGCCCGGCGTACTTACCGTTGCGTTCGAGAAACGCGGGAAACAGCTCCGCTGTTACAATGAATACCTGTCGTACCTGACCAACGACGATCTCGTCCGCGCCACGGCGATGTTAGATCCGGCCGCCAAGGCCTTCGCCGCCGACCCCCACCTCACTGGCCGGGTCCGCCGCCAACGGCTGCCGCACCTTCAGATTGGCCTGGGCGCGAGCCGACCGCCCCATGCTCGACACTGCCATGACCAGCCGCGTGTCCGCTGTCAGATCCTCATCCACCACGTTGAGGTCCGCTTCAGGGTAGTCCCCGAGATGAACGCTCTCCGGCGCGTCCTTGTCCACCGACCGCACCAGGTTCTGGTACAGCTCCTCGGCGACAAACGGCGTGAACGGCGCCAGCAGCTTCGCGAGAGTGACCAGACACCGATAGAGCGTCGCGTATGCCGCCAGCTTGTCGTCATCGTTTTCGCTCTTCCAGAACCTCCTCCGGCTCCTCCTCACGTACCAGTTGGACAGGTCACGCACGAAGTCATCGATCTTGCGCCCCGCCGCCGTGGGATCGTACTCGTCGAGCGCCCGAGTCACGCCGTCGATCATCATGTTGAGCTCCGAGAGCACCCAGCGGTCCAGATCGGAAAGCGTGCCCGACCCGGGAACGGCGACCGGGTTGAACCCGTCTATGTTGGCGTAGGTCACGAAGAACGAATAGGTGTTCCACAGGGTCAGCAGGAACTTGCGCACGGCCTCTTCGACAAGGTCTCTGGAGAAACGGCGCGGGTTTCCCGGCGGGGACGAGGTGTAGAGATACCAGCGCACGGCATCGGCCCCGGTGGCGGTGAGCACCTCGCCCGGCGTGACAACGTTGGATTTGGACTTGCTCATCTTCTCGCCCGCGCTGTCCAGAATGTGCCCCAGGCAGATGACATTCCTGAAACACGGCTGCTCCTCGACGAGCGTGGAGATCGCATGCAGGCTGTAGAACCAGCCGCGCGTCTGGTCCACAGCCTCGCAAATGTAGTCCGCGGGGAAGCGCTCTTCGAAAACGGCGCCGTTCTCAAAAGGGTAGTGCCACTGCGCAAAGGGCATGGCGCCCGAGTCGAACCAGCAGTCGATGACCTCGGGCACGCGGCGCATCTCCTTGCCGCAGCCGCGGCAGGTGAACGTAACGTCGTCCACGTACGGACGGTGCAGGTCTTCGAGCGCGTCGCCGCCCCTGATCCCCGGCATGCGCTTCAACTCATCGACGCTCCCGATGCACTCGTCGCGGCCGCAGTCCTGGCAGCGCCAGACGGGCAGCGGCGTGCCCCAGTAGCGCTCCCTGGAGAAGGCCCAGTCCACGTTGTTGGCCAGCCAGTCACCGAACCTGCCATGCTTGATGTGCTCCGGATACCAGTTGATCTCGGCGTTGCCCGAGACAAGCCTGTCCTTCTTCGCAGTCGTCCGGATGTACCACGACGGTTTCGCGTAGTAGAGAAGCAGAGTCCTGCACCGCCAGCAGAAGGGGTAGGTATGGCGCACCGTTTCGCGGCGATGGAGCAGCCCGCGCGCCTCCAGGTCTTCCAGGATGAGCGGATCGGCGTCCTTGACGAACTTCCCGGAGAAGCCGTAGTCGCCGCGAATAACCCCGCTGGAGTCCACATAGTCACGGACAAAGTCGAGGCCCTCCCGCTGCCCGGCCTCGAAGTCCGCCTCTCCAAAGGCGGGAGCGATGTGGACTATGCCCGTTCCGTCCTCCATCGACACGAAGCTGGCCCCGATAACCGGATAGGTGAGTCCCGCATCCTCCTTCTGTGTCTCGATCGCGCTCCTGGACCCGCCCTCACCCGAATCGCGCTCCGGCCGGAACCGTCTGCGCTCCGTGCCATGCCTGTGCGGGTTGAAGAGAGGTTCGTACCTCAGCCGTTCTCCGGACAGGTCGGAGCCCCGGACTGTTCGCTCGACCTTGTACCCGTCCAAGTCCAGCCACTTCATCCGAGCCGAGGCGACGATCAGGTACTCGTCGGCCCCTTCCAACAGGACATACTCCGCATCCGGCGCGACCGCCAGTGCCGTGTTCCCCGGCAGGGTCCACGGCGTAGTGGTCCACGCCAGGAAATACGCGGGCTTGGACGCGAAGCGTTCAGACTCTCCGAGAGCCTTCTCGACGCCGGGCCCATTCGCGTCCACTCGGAACTTCACGAACACCGAGGGGTCTTCCGTCTCATCATAGCCGAGCGCGACTTCGTGCGAGGAAAGCGAGGTGCCGCACCGCGGGCAGTGGGGAGTGACCTTGTACCCCTGATAGATGAGGCCCTTCTCCCAGAGCTGCTTTATGATCCACCAGCACGTCTCGATGTAGCCCTTGTCGAAGGTGATGTAGGGACTGTCCATGTCTATCCAGAATCCGATTCGTTCCGTGAGCTCCTCCCACTCCTTCACGTACCTGAGCACGTTCTGCCGGCAGCGGCTGTTGAACTCCGCCACGCCATATGCCTCGATCTCCGGCTTGCTCTTCAGCCCCAGCTCCTTCTCCACCTCAAGCTCGACGGGCAGCCCGTGCGTGTCCCAGCCCGCGCGCCGCGGCGCATAGTAGCCCTTCATGGTCTTGTATCGGGGAAACAGGTCCTTGAACACCCTCGCCAGCACGTGGTGGATCCCCGGGCTCGCGTTCGCTGTCGGCGGACCGTCATAGAGCACGTATGTCGGGCCTCCCCTGCGGTTCTCGACGCTTCGTTCGAAGACGCGCTTCTCCCTCCAGAAAGCCAGAATACCTTCCTCCAGCTCAGGGAAACTCACCCGGCTGCTGATAGGTCTGAACATGCTGCCTCCTGCCAAAACAAGAAGTCCCGCCCTCGAAGGGACGGGACATCGATCCCGCGGTACCACCCTACTTCCCCGAGAACCGGGGCTCTCTGCCGGACACGCTCCCGTGTCCCGTCTGGGATAACGGCTGACGAAACCGGCCAAGCCTACTCGGGCAGCCCTTTCGGTTGGCGGCTCAGGAGGGATCTTCGTGCGGGCTGATCACGTCTGCTCTCACCATGCCAGACTCGCTGTGTGAGTTACCCGCCTACTCGTCTCCGTCAAAGCCTTTCTCGGACCGAACTTAGCACAGAGAAAGGACGGCTGTCAACGCGCCGAATGCTCGCTACCTCCCGGGGAATGCCGGTGGCCGCCCTTCCAGAAACGACTTCACACCCTCCTCGAAATCCTCAGTCGTGCCATGGGCCGTCATGGCAAGCATCTCCATCTCCAGCCCGGAGTCCAGGCTGGCCTCCATCCCCCGATTGACCAGCTTCTTCACGGCCTTCAGCGCCATGGGGCTCTTCGACAGCAGCTTCCCCGCCAGCTCGTTCGTGGCCTCCTCCAGCTTGTCGCCGGGAACAACCTTGTTGATGAGACCGAGTCGCTCCGCCTCCGCGGGCGACAGCCGGTCACCCGTGTACAGCAGTTCCTTGGCCTTCCTCACTCCGATCAGGCGCGGCAACCTCTGGCTGGCGCCACCACCCGGCACCAGGCCGCGATTGGCGTGCTGGTCAGAGAACTTGGCATCCTCCGACGCGACAGCGAGATCGCACACCATCACCAGCTCCAGCCCGCCGGCGTAGGCCATCCCGTTCACCGCGGCGATCACGGGGACGCTGACGTTCTCGATCGCACTGAATGCCTTGTTCCACAGCCTGAGGAAGTAGTCCCTCGGCTTGTCCGGCGGTATGCTCGCGATGCCCGTCAGGTCCGCACCCGTGCAGAACGCCCGGCCGGTGGCTGTCACCACGGCGACCCGGACCGTAACGTCGTTCTCGATATCATCAATCGCGGCAATCATCTCCTCAAGCGTCCTGGCATCCAGGGCATTAAGTACGTCGGGCCTGTTAAGCGTAATCTTCGCCAGCCCTTCCTTCTTCTCGTAGATAATGTGACTGAACTCCATCAGTGCCTCCTAGATGATTGCTTGCGCGCTTCTCTGCCTTCCTTGTGCCGACGTCAGGTCGCGACTGTGCGAGAGACCCCGGCGCGCGACCGGACACGCCGGACCGAGGCAGAGCTAGCCTTTCGAGTCCCCCCTCGACAGGATCGCCACCTTGCGGCTCTCGCCCTCCCCTATGCTCTGCGTGGTGACGCCAGGATTGTCGCGCAGCTCAAGGTGAATAATCCTGCGCTCATTCGCAGGCATAGGTTCGAGGGTAACTGACCTTCCCGTGGACTTCACTTGATCGGCCAAACGCCTGGCCAGGAACCTCAGCGACTCATATCGTCGCTGCCTGTAGCCTTCCACATCGACCACAACCCGCACACGCGACTTGAAGTGCCTGCTGACTATCAGATTCACGAGGTACTGGAGCGATGAAAGGGTTTCGCCGCGTCTCCCGATGAGAATGCCCAGGTCCTCTCCCACAATGTCCAGCGAGATCGCTTCCTCATCACCGCTTCCCTTCGTCGCCAGGTTCACGCTGCCGGGCATGCCCATGAGCGACAGGATTCTCTCCAGCACGTCCCGGGACATGCTGCTCACGCCTGCATCCTCGCTCGAAAGCACTGCCAGGGGAGTCACCCTGACCCTGACATCCTCAGACCCCAGACCGAACAGCCCGCTCCTTCCTTTCTTGAGGACCACCACCTCAACCTCTGAGCGGCTCAGCCCAAGCTCCGCCAGAGCGATGTCAACTGCTTCTTCTTCGGACTTTGCGCCTATCTCGATGCTTTCCATGACGAGCCCTCTTTCGACGCGAGGTTTCGGCTTCCTCAGCAGTTCCCTCGCCCTCCGTGCCCGCATCGCCCTCCGCCACCGGTCCTCCCGGCCGCGTTACCCGAGCGCCGCCGGCACCCTTGCTCTTGCCCCCGCGTTCGCTCGACACAACTGTCGCCCCCCGCAATCCTCCCGGCCCGAACACTCCCCTTATCGACGCCAGCGAAGGACGCCCCAAGCCACCCCACCCACCCATCCGGTACTGCATGCCAATGCTCAGAATGTTGGTCAGCGCCCAGTACAATGCCAGCCCACTGGGGAAGGTAAGAGCGAAGAACCCAAACATGAGCGGCATGCGTTCTGAAATATTGTCGTAAAATGTACCGTA
>CAZNMB010000163.1:0-5104 GCA_964574095.1 uncultured Dehalococcoidia bacterium | reverse complement strand
CCGGGTGCCGCTGAAAGAGCTCGGGACAGTGGGGGGCAGCCGCTTCACCATCAAGGGCGTGGTTGACCTGGCGCTGGACGACGTGGCGGACGCCTGGAGAAACGGGCTGCTGCGGGCCATGGGCTAGTACACCGTTGTGGACAACTTCGGTGGATAAGTCGGCCTGAGCCCCGGTAAAGTGTTGACAACTTCGTTCCAAAACCCGTTGACGCCCGGCGAACCGCGACGGATAGAATAGGGAGGCAATATGAAGGTCGTCTTTATCGAGGATGTTCCCAACGTAGCCAGCGCGGGCGATGTCAAAAAGGTGGCCGACGGCTACGCCCGCAACTACCTCTTCCCCAAGAAGCTTGCCGCCCTCGCCACGGAGGCGGAACTGCGCAAGCTCGATTCCCGGCACCAGGCCGAGGCGCGCCGCCAGACCTCCCAGGAGCAGGAAGCCCGGGCTCTTGCGGAGATCCTTGAGGAGCTGACGGTGGCCCTGAAGGCTCGCGCCGGGACCAAGAACCGCATCTATGGCTCGATCACGAACGCCGCGATCGCCAAGGAGCTGAAGCGGCTCACCGGACAGGCCGTCGACAAGCACGCCATCGAGATCGGGGAACCCATCAAGGAGCTGGGCGAGCACAAAGTGGCGGTGAAACTGACCGCGCACGTGACCGCCACGGTGAGAGTAGTCGTCGAGGCCAGGGAAGAGGCGGAGAAAGAGCCAAAGGCGGAGAAAGCGGAGGGGGAACGGGAGCAGGAGCCGAAGGAAGGCGAGTAGACGGGGACCGCGCATGTACGGGGAAACCGGTGAATCCCAGTCGAATGTCAAGCTGCCTCCCCACGATCTCGATGCCGAAGAGGCGGTCCTGGGATCGCTGCTCATCGATCCCGAGGCTATCTTCAAGGTAGTCACGCTTCTCAAGGCCGATGACTTCTACCGCGAGAAGAACCGCTGGACCTACGAGAGCTGCCATCAGCTCTACGAGCGCAGAGAGGCCATAAACCAGATCACTGTCGCGCATGAGCTGGCGCGCCGCCAGCAGCTCGAGGCCGCGGGCGGTGCCGCCTACCTGAGCCATCTCATATCCCAGGTCCCGACCTCGGTCCACGTCGAGTTCTACTCCAACATCGTCCGCCGCCTCTCGATGATGCGGCAGCTCATCATGGCATCCAACCAGATAGCGGGTATCGGGTACGAAGCGCCTCCGGACTCCGACGACGCGCTCGACAGGGCGGAGAGCATACTCTTCCGCCTGAGGTACGGGCAGAGCCGGCGCGACTTCGTTCACATCCGCGAGGTGCTCGACCGGTACTTCGAAGAGAGCAGCACGGACCCCGAGCACGCCAGGGTCCTTCCCCACGTGCCCACTGGTTTCCACGACCTCGACAAGATACTCGGCGGACTGCACCGGTCGGACATGATCATACTCGCGGCGAGGCCGAGCCTGGGCAAGACGAGCCTGGCGTTGAACATCGCGCGCAACGCCGCCCTCGACCACGGGGCGCGGGTGGCCCTGTTCAGCCTGGAGATGTCCAAGATGGAGCTCGCCTACAGGTTCCTGTCCTGCGAGTCCGGGATCGACACCCAGAGGTTGAGGCTCGACCAGCTCAGCGAGCGCCAGCGCGAGAGGATCGTCGAGACAATGGGGGTGCTGTCGGAGGCCCCGATCTACATCGACGACTCCCCCTTCCTGCGCGACTCCGATATGCGCAGCAAGGCGCGGCGGCTCCACAGCGAGAAGGGCCTCGACCTCATCATCCTCGATTACATGCAACTGATGCGCTCCAGCCGGCACACGGACAACCGCGTCGTCGAGATGAGCGACATCTCGCACTGCATGAAGGAGATCGCCCGGGAGTTGGACGTGCCCGTCCTCGCCGTCTCCCAGTTGAGCCGCGCCGTGGAGGCGCGCCATCCCCACACGCCCATGCTTTCGGACCTCAGGGAGAGCGGCTCCATCGAGCAGGACGCGGATGTCGTCCTCTTCATCTACCGCGAGGACGTCTACTTCACCGAGGAGGACTGGAACAGCAAGTTCCCCGACAAGCCCTATCCGCGGGGCCTCGCCGAGCTGATAGTCGCCAAGCACCGCAACGGCCCCGTGGGACGGGTCCAACTGTTCTTCCGGGACCGCATGGCGAAGTTCGAGAACTTCGAGAAGGTCAGTGCCGAAAGGCCAAGCCTGATATGAGCGGCTTCGGCGGCTTCCCCGCGAACACGAAGTTCACACCCATTCCCAACGTGTTCTTCACCCGGCTTCTGCCCGAGATCGACGACCTGGCGGAGCTGAAGGTAACTCTGCACATTATCTGGGCCGTGTACCGCAAGCGCGGCTATCCCCGCTTCGTCACCTACCGCGAGCTTCTCAGCAGCCCGGTACTGATGAAGGGGCTCGTGAGCAACGGGTCACCGAGCCAGCTTCTGAAGCACAGCCTCACGCAGGCGGAAAGCCGGGGCACGCTGCTCCACATGACGCTGGAGCGCGAGGGCGAGGTCGAGGACCTCTATTTCGTGAACACCGACGCCGACAGGCGCGCGGTGGAGAGGATACGGAGCGGCGGGCTCAAGCTGGAAGGGCTTGTGGCGGACGAGCCGGCGCCGGTGAACGGGGACCGCCCCAATATCTTCGGCCTCTACGAGCAGAACATCGGCATGCTCTCCCCGATCATAGTGGAGGAGCTCAAGGAAGCGGAGAGCGCGTACCCGGAATCGTGGATCGAGGACGCCTTCAGGATTGCGGTTGACCTCAACAAGCGCAACTGGAGGTACATATCGCGGATACTGGAAAGGTGGGCGGTCGAGGGGAAGGATGATGGAGAGCATAGGCGACATCTTGAGGCGGAGTCTGACCCAGAAGAGTACTACAGGCGATACTGGCACCTCCTCAGAAAGTAGCCCGGCTGACGACGAAGAGTGCCCCCTCTGCAAGGGCAGGGGCTGGCTGCGCTTCGACGTGCCCTACGGACACGCCGACTTCGGCCGGCTCGCGCCGTGCAAGTGCACCGAGAGAGAGTTCGAGCAGGAGCACCTCGCCCGGCTCAAGAGATACAGCAACCTCGGCCCGCTGGCGCGGCTCACCTTCGAGAACCTGCGGCCCGGAGGGCGAAGCGACGACTCGCCGAACCGCGACCGGTTCGCCCGCTGCCGCCAGGACGCGACGGCCTTCGCGGAGGAACCTCGGGGGTGGCTCGTCCTCTGCGGCCCCAGCGGCTGCGGCAAGACCCACACGGCGGCGGCCATCGCCAACTACCGTCTGCAGCGGGGGGAGCAGGCGTTCTTCATCTCCGTCCCCGACCTCCTCGACCACCTCAGGACCACGTTCAGCCCCAGCAGCGACATCGCCTACGACGAGCTTTTCGACCGAGTGCGCAACGTCCCGCTGCTGGTGCTCGACGACCTGGGGAGCCAGAGCAGCACGCCCTGGGCCGAGGAGAAGCTGTTCCAGGTCCTGAACCACAGGTTCAACGCCGACCTGCCGACAGTCGTCACCGTCATCACCCTGGATGACCTCGACGACAGGCTGGCGGCCAAGCTGCGGGACCCCGCCGTCGCCCGCCTGTGCGAGCTGGAGACCGCACAGGTCCCGCTCTTCCAGCAGGTCGGCGGCCTCAGCCACGAGTTCCTCGCGGACAAGACCTTCGACACCTTCGACACGCGGGGCATGAACGCCGACGAGAGGGGAAGGCACAGCCTGCGCGCGGCCCTGGAAAGCGCCCGCGAGTTCGCGGAGAGGCCGCAGAACTGGCTTGTTCTCATGGGCACACACGGGTGCGGCAAGACCCACCTCGCGGCGGCCATCGCCGGCCGCCAGATCGCGGCGGGGCGGCCCGTCTTCTTCGCCGTCGTCCCCGACCTGCTCGATCACCTGCGTTCGACGTTCAGCCCGGAGAGCAAGGTCACGTACGACCACGTCTTCGAGGCGGTGAAGACGGCGCCGCTGCTGATACTGGATGACCTCGGCACCGAGAGCAGCACGCCGTGGGCGCAGGAGAAGCTCTACCAGATCCTCAACTACCGCTACAACTCCCAGCTCCCCACCGTCATCACCGTGGCGGGGTTCCTGGAGGGGCTCGAGGGCCGGCTCAGTTCCCGGCTCAACGACCCCAAGATCAGCAACCCCATCCCCATCTGGGCCCCGGACTACCGCAGCCAGGTCAAGCCCACGGAGAGCCCCAAGCCCCGGCGCTCCTCCCCCAGACGCTACTGACCCGGCCCCACCCCCTGTTCGCGCGCGGCAGCCGCGCGCCAGGCACCATCGCCGGACACCACCGGCCGCCGCCGGGCTCGCCGGACGCCTGGTAGTGTATCATTTTGAATCTGTTGACAGTGCTGGAGGCTGGGAGTAGAATGCGCCCGTCGTCTAAGAGAAAGGCTGGGCGCGAATTGTATTTGGCGTACACAGACGAGTCAGGAGATTCGGGATTTGTGAATAGCCCCACCACACATTTTGTGCTTAACTGCGTCTTGGTGCACGAAGACAAATGGTATGAGACGCTAGAGAAGATCATTGTCTTGAGGAGAGAACTCAAGGAAAAGCATGGTATCCCTGTGCGAAGCGAATTGAAGGCAGAACACTTCGTATATGGTCGTGGCCCTTTGAAAGAGTTACATCTGAAACGCCACGAACGAGTTGCTATGTACGAATCGGTATTAGATTACGTCTCAGGGAACCTCGATATCGTGACCTTCGCTATAGCGATAGCAAAGGAGAAAATTACAATTCAAGCAACAAATGACCCCCGTGCACGAGCTTGGCAGTTTCTCTTTCAGCGTCTTGATAAGTTTTGTGGGAGTTGTGACCCGCCGGAGAACGCTGTTCTACTACCTGACGAAGGGCACGGGCACTTGGTGAGACGCATGATGCGTCAGGTTAGAAGGTTTCAGACAATATCGGGCCGATATGGAGGTACACTGGATATTCGCGCCCACTACTTGATAGAAGACCCAATACATAAGGAATCAAAGGAATCCTATTTTATCCAAGTAGCCGACTGGAATGCCTATGTAGCCCACCGCTACAAAGACATCGCTCCGAACACTAGGGTGCCTAGCGACATGTGGGATAGGCTTGGGGAACGTAGATTATACGATGTCAACAGACAAACAGGTGGCCCT
>CAZNMB010000162.1:0-5123 GCA_964574095.1 uncultured Dehalococcoidia bacterium | reverse complement strand
CGGTTGAACGCGACGACCTTGGCGCCATTGTAGCAGTTCGAGCGGTGGGCCGCAATCAAAGGCAGTCCCGCACGATCGGGGGGTGGGGAGGCCCGGCAGGGGATCGAGCCGGGTTGTGTTCCTCAGTCGGCCTCGGCTTCAACTACTGTCTCAGCGACGACGAACCTGCGGCCCTTGACGTGCATCACCGGCCTCGCCTTGGCCACGTCGAACCGCTCCCGCGCGGTGAACTCGTCCTTGCACTCGGCGTGGACCACCCTTCCGATGACGAGGATGTGGTCTCCGGCCTCCTGCTCGAACTCGTACTTGCACTCGATCCATCCGATGCACTCCTCGATCGACGGGGCCTGGACCTGCTTCGACTTTCTCTCGGTCAGCCCGGCCTCCGCGATCTCGCTGATATTTTCAGGGAAGGCCTTGGAACAGACCAGGAGCTTGTCGAGAAGGCCCTCGGGGACCACGTTGAAGACGAAGTCACCGGTCTCTCTGGCGTTCGCCAGCGTGTGCCTCGCCGGGGCGGCGGCGAACAGCAGCAGCGGCGGGTTGACGGATACCGGAGTGACGAAGCTGAACGGGGCCGCGTTGGCGTTGCCCTTCTTGTCCACCGTCGAGATGAGCACGGTGCACCTCGGCGAAAGTATCTCGTAGAAGCCCGAGAGTGCGATTTCCACGTTTCTGCCTCCTTTCGTGGCGGGCGGGGACCGGCCCGCCCGCTAGAGCCCCTCCAGATGATGCAGCACGGCGAGCAGGTCCGCTGCCTGGAAATCGGCCTCGGCAGAGTCTCCGCTCTTGACCAGGCCCCGCCGGTTGACCCAGATTGCCATGATGCCTGCCCCCTTGGCTGCGGCGATGTCGTGTTCGAGGCTGTCCCCGATGACGACGGCCTCATCAGGGCTGGAATTGGTTGACATAAGTGCGTTCTCGAAATAGGCGCTGCTGCCCTTGAGCCCCAGGTGGGTGTGATCGAAGATGTAGCTGAAGTGGCTTCTGCCCGAAGCCTTCTCGATGGCCTGAGCCTTCTTCTCGGCGTGGTCGCCGGTTGTCAGGCAGAGCACGTGCCTCTCCTTCGCCTTGTCCAGAAAGTAGAGGGCCTCGGGGAAGAAGGCGGGCGCGGTCCAGCTTGCCTCCTGCGCCTCCTTGAACCTGCGGGCCATGTCGCGGGCCTGGGCCTCGTCGTAGGGTATCCCCAGGCGCTCGGCGAGCAGCCTCTGATGAAAGAAGAAGTCATCGTGCCTTTCGGGGAACTGCGCGTGAACGATGCCGCGGTGCACCGCGAGGTACGCGTCCATTACCTCCGCGGCGCTCAGCCCGTAGATGCCGTCGAGCTTGAGCCGGTACTGCGAATAGGTATCGTGGAGCGTTTCGTCGTAGTCGATGAAGAGGACCTTGCGCATCTCAGGGGAAAGCCCTGTGGAGACGCCTCAGGGCTTCGACCTCCTCTCTGTTGCCCAGCTTCGCCTGCCGCACGGCGCGGGCCAGGATCTCGGTTGTCCTGTCGTAGGTCTTCCGATCGACCGGGTAGGGAATACCGTCCTTGCCGCCGTGGGCGAAGCTGTAGCGCGCGGGGTCCTGGAAGCTGGGGGCGACGCCCCAGATAATCTCCGAGATCAGACTGAGGGCGCGGATCGTCTTCGCGCCCACGCCCTCCATCCCCAGCAGGCTCTCGAAGCCCTCGGGCTTGCGCTCGTACGTGGACAGGAACACCTTGCGCAAGCGCTCCGGGTGCATGTCCTGCAGGACGAGGTGATGGCGGGCAGGCATATCCAGCGCCCTCAGGCGGTTCAGCTCGTTCACAAGGTCCTCCGGGCGCTGTTCCGAGGCCACCCTCGTCGACACCTCGCGCGCCTGCTCGCTCTCTCCGGCCACCATGTTCAGGGTGCCGCCGAAGCCCTGGGAGCATATCGCCGCGTGAGGCTCACAGACGAAGTCCTGCACGTCTTCGCCCAGCCAGTGATACCTGCGCGCGCAGCGGTTCTTCTCGTTCATCCCCTGCTGCACCACCGCCCAGTCGCCCGTCGTGGTGAACAGGAAGGTGTGGTGATAGAGCTGATAGCCGTCCTGGACCGCCGAGGAGTCCACCTTCGCCGACATCCTGCTGGCGTAGACGAGGGGCACCGGATCCCGGGATATGGCGTCCGAGTACGAGATGATCTGCGCCGGGGTCTGCCTCGAGGTCTTCCCCTTGCCGCCGGCGACGTAGAACCCCAGGTCCTTCTCCAGCCCCTTGATGCCCTCCTTGAGCGCGCCGCATACGGTAGTGGTCACGCCGCTCGAGTGCCAGTCGAAGCCGAGGACGCACCCCAGGCCCTGGAACCAGAAGGGGTCGGACAGCCGGCGCAGCATCTCACCGGGGCCGAAGTCGGAGACGATGGCTATGGAGATCTCGCGGGAAAGCCTGGTCATGCGTTCGAAGAGCCAGCGCGGGGCCTTGCCGCCATGGAGGGGCAGGTTCGCCACGCCGGTTCTCGTTGCCTGCCTCATGGGTCAATTCTAAGTCAATGCGGCGGTGGCGGCAAGGAGCGTGGCCGGGGATAGCCTGCCGAACATCGCCGCCTAGTACTAAAGCGCGACGCGCGCTGCCTCCAAGCATGACGTTTGTGTGATTGCCATCGGGGACCGGAGGCCCTACCGTGGGACTGTGCCGTGCGCCGGAGCCCCCGGTGAGACGCGGCCGGGACGAGATTCGTAGCCCCTATGGATGCTGTATCGATTGCGACAAGGACAGGTGGACTGGCCCACCGGTCGCTTCTCCTGTGCGGCATGCTCGCACCCCTGTTGCTCGGCGCTTTCATCACGGCAACGGCGCTGTTGACGACTGACTACACCCCGCTGTTTGACACGATCAGCCAACTGGGGGCACGCGGCAGGCCGTACGCCGACGTGATGAACGCCGGCTTCGTTGTCACCGGGCTGTTGATGGGTGCCTTCTCCTATGGACTGTATTGTCGGGTGCGAGGGGGTGCCCTTGCCGGAATGGCGTTGCTTCTGCTGGCGATCGACGGCATGGGGACCGTGCTGTCGGGCCTTTTCCAGGCGGACTCGAAGGCGGTTTGTCCGGCAGGGACGACTGAGGGCTGTCTGCATTCAGTCTTCGCCTATGTCGCCTTCTTCGCGTTCCTGACCTCTGTAGCCATCTTTGCCCGGCTGGCATACCGCCAACCGGCATGGCGCAGCTTCACACGGGTGTCTCTGGCGGTCCTGGTGGCCAACCTGGTGCTGGTTGTCCTCTATATTGCCGGCCCGTCCTGGGTTGGGAAGGGGTCCCTGGAGCTTGCCTTCTTCAGTGTGTCACTGGTCTGGCTGGTGGCGGTATCACTGCGTTCTCTCGGGCTGGGCGCCGGCGCCCCACGGCCAAAGACGGGACAGTGAAACGCGCGGCTGTCCTTCTGACGCCTGTCATTCCCGCGTCTGCGGGAACCCATGTCGCCGCTATGTGAATTCCTGCTGCCTGCCTTCGCAGGCACGAGCTTCGCAGGAACGACAGGATCTCGTGGAGGGGGTCGGCGCAGCGAAACCCGCAATCCACAGACCGTCCTCCCGGGCTGGCCCCCGCCTCTTCAACCGGCGCGCCGGATGGGTTAGAATGTAGGCATGGCGACCGGCATAGACAGTGACGTGCTCTTTCGCGAGGTGCAGTACTTCCGCCAGCCGTGGGTCTGGCTTCTCGTCCTAGGAGTGTCGGGCGTCACCCTGTACGCGATGGTGCAGCAGATCCTCCTGGGCAAGCCCTTCGGCAACAATCCCGCCTCGGACGCGGTGTTGATCGTTATCGTGGTGGTGTTCGGCTTCTGCTTCCCACTGCTGTTCTACTTGCTGAACCTGAAGACCGAGGTGCGCAGCGACGGGCTCTACTACCGGTTCTTCCCCTTCCACCTCTCGGTCCGGAGGATTCCTCTGGGGGACCTGAAGAGCTTCGAGGCACTCACGTACAGACCGCTGCGGGAGTACGGGGGTTGGGGCATAAGGTGGGGGTCACGCGGAAAGGCGTACAACGTTTCCGGCAATCGCGGGGTGCAGTTGGAGCTTGTCGGCGGGCAGCGGATCATGATCGGCTCGCGGAGAGCCCAAGAGCTTGCCGAAGCGCTGGCTTTGGCCAGGGACAGGAGCGGCGCGGGCAGGAGGTGATTCGTCACCCTCACCCTGACCCCCTCCCGTCAAGGGAGAGGGAACTCGTAGGGCTCCTTACCAGTGAACGTAGAAGCCCGTGACGGTGCCGGGCGATTCCCAGCGATAGCCGCCGAGGGTGTCCTCCAGCGCCTCAAGCTCCAGCCTCATGCTCTCCAGCTCCTCGTACATCGCCTGGAGGATGGCGTACTCGTCGGGATCGGAGATGACGGTCCTGCCGCCCAGAGCCTCGTGGTAGGCATCCTGCTTCCGCTCGTATTCGTCCAGAGCGGACTCGTGCTCCGCCCACCGGCTGAGATACTCTTCATAGAACGCGTAGTCGAAGGAAGACGCCACGTCCATGCTGACCAGCCCGTACCCCTTTCCCTCGGAGAGATAGGCGATCTTGTCGTAGCTGAGCGGGGCGTCGTCGCCGGCGGTCCCTCCCGGAGTCGCGAAGCTGAGCCCCGGTCCCGTGCAGTCTACGTAGACCAGCCCCCTGTCGGTGGTGTTGAACGCGTCCAGCGCGTGTCCGGGGCCGCCTGTCAGATCGACGCTGACGTATGCGGCCCGGATTCCCTCCGCTTCGGCCCTGTCGTGGAGCATCGCGGCGAAGTCGGTACAGACGAAGGAGTCTTCCACGTAGGGCTGCTGGTCCGTGTCGTCGTCGAGCACGAACCATAGCAGATCCGTCCAGGAGGGGTCCTGCGCGGTTGGGTTGTCGTGCAGCACCAGGGGGTCACCGGTTCCCGTGACCGCGCTGAGGACATCGAACACCTGGACGCAATACACGGTGTCTCCGACGATAGAGACGCCGAGTCCCGTCTCGTCCGCGTCGCTCCGCAGCATCGCCTGACTGAGGTTGGGGCTGGCGAGGCAGTAGTCCACCTGATCCCTCGCGGTCCCTTCCAGCAGCCGGGGCACACCGCCGCTGTAAGAGACGCGCCACGAGTTGGTGAGCAGATACCGGATATCGGTGTAGTATTCCATCAACTCGGAGAAGCCGCTGGCCGCGTACT
>CAZNMB010000161.1:0-5140 GCA_964574095.1 uncultured Dehalococcoidia bacterium | reverse complement strand
AGCATGGACGCAGGTACGGCGGGGGAGCCGAAACTGAACATCTGCATGCTCCTTCCGTTCTTGTACGAGCCAAACAGACTGGTCTACTCCAAGATACGGATGGCCGGATATCTGACTCGCCTGGGTCACCGGGTAACCTGGATAGTGTCATCGGAGGGCGATCAAGGGTCCGGGCAGTCCCGCCCGGATGACGTGGAACTACGTACCATTCGCTACCGCCGTTTCTTCCCCGGCAGCTCGATTCCGGCCCGGCTGTTCAACCGAATCCCCAATCTCTTCATCAGGATGCGTTCTGTTCTGCGCATGTTCCGTGACGGACGGTACGACTTGATTGTTGTCCAGCCCGATGCCTGTGACGCATGGGCGGCCGCCAGCATCAAGAGAAGGCACAGAGTCCCCTTCGTCCTCGACCTGCCCAATCCCATAGAGACTTTGGACGTGCCGGTACATGGATTGTGGCGTCGTATGGAAGTCAGGTTCAATGAATTCGCCATCAGGCGCCTCTTGCCTCAGGCAGACTTGATTCTGGCAATAAGCGCATTGCTCAAAGACGATCTCGTCAAGCGCAGAGGGATTCCGGAACCCAGGATCATGCTTGTCCCGGAAGGGGTGAACCATGAACTCTTCTCTCCTCGACGGGAGACGCGAGGAAGGGAGAAGGCCCGGCTGTGTGACTGCGGAGTGGTGATCTACGAAGGCACGCTGAGCAAGCACAGGGGGCTGAGTCTGCTCATCGAGGCGTTCTCCAAAGTCAAGATGAGAAGAACGGGGGTGAAACTGCTCATGGTGGGCGAGGGAGACGATGGGAAGAACCTGAAGGCCCGTGCTGAGGAACTGGGCATTGGGGCCGACGTCATCTTCACCGGGCAGGTGCCGCAGGCAGAAGTCCCTGATCTGATCGCTGTTGCGGATGTCGGGGTCAGCCCGGTGCGTCCCTTGGCCTTCTACAGGTTCAGCTCTCCCACGAAGATGTTTGAGTACATGGCGATGGCAAAGCCGGTGGTAGCCAACATGGAGATACCTGAGCAGGAAGACGTTCTCGCGCAGAGTGGCGGGGGAATACCGGTACCGTTTACCTCGGATGCATTCGCCGAGGCCATAGTCGCGCTTCTGGATGACCCCCAGAGGGCTGCTGAGATGGGCCGCATGGGCAGGCGCTGGGTGGTCGCGAACCGATCCCACGAAGTTATGGCCCGGCAATTGGAGGCAAGGTATCTCGAGCTCGTGCGCGCTAAGGATTCCTAGGAAGACGCCCCTGCGTGCATCTCATTCCGTACTCAACCGTGCCGTCGCTCCTCCGTCGACCACCAGCGCCTGGCCGGTTATGAACGAGGAACGGTCACCATCAGCCAGGAAGAGGACGGCCTGTGCGATCTCCTCCGGTCTTCCCACCCGGCCCATCACGGTCCGTTTGCCAAGGTCCAGCATCAACTCGCCGACGTCGGCCCCCTGAAGGTGTCCCCTGGTCAATCCCGAGTGCAGCATGGGAGTGTCAACCGCGCCGGGGAGCACGCTGTTGACCCGGATGCCGTTCGGTGCCAGCTCTATGGCCATCGCGCGACTGAGCGCCACCAGTGCTCCTTTGCTGGCCGCGTAGGCAGCGATATTGGCCGAAGTGGCAAGCGCATGCACTGAAGCCACGTTGACAATGGCCCCGCCATGCCCGCGCATAAGCGGATAGGCGTTGCAGATGCTCAGGTAGACCGAGCGCAGGTTGGATGCCATGACACCGTCCCACTCCTCGGGTGTGGTCTCGACCAGGGGTTTGCACACCTGAATGGCTGCGTTGTTGACCAGGGCGTCCACGCATCCTTCATTCTTGGCCACCTCGGCGAAAATCCGGTGAGACGCGTCGACGTCCGATACATCGGCGTTGATGAAATGGTCTACGCCCTGCAGCGCGTCCACGTCACGCCGGGCAACGCCGACCACACGCCAGCCGGCATCAGCAAACGCCTGAGCGGTTGCGCTGCCGATGCCTCCCGCAACCCCCGTTATCAGAACCACCTTGCTCATGGCGCACTTTCCTCCAGCCCATCCAACAGGTTCTTGATGGCAAGCTCGTTGACCCGACTCACAGCCTCTCTGGTACTTGAACTGCTGTGCGTACCGAAGATGCAGTTCTCGAACTGGCGCAGCTCGCTGTCCTGAGGGAGCGGTTCCTCCTCGAAGACATCAAGGGCGGCTCCGGCCACCTTGCCTTCCCGAAGAGACCGGGCCAGCGCAGCCTCGTCGATGAGAGGCCCCCGGGCGGTATTGACGATATGCACTCCCGTTCTCATGAGAGCGAATTCACTGGTACTGAGCATGCGGCGGTTTGCCCCGGTGAGATTGCAGTTCAGTGAGATGAAGTCCGAGGTCCGCAGCAGCTCCTCAAGGGCAACAGGGCGCAGCCCGGTTTCGTCGACGAATGATGCTGGAACAGGGGCGATGTCATATCCAATCGCAGACATGCCTGCGGCCAATGCACGCCGCGCAACCGCCTGGCCAATACTGCCCACGCCTATGATCCCCAAGGTCTTGTCACGCAGCGAGACGCCCAGGACCTTCAACCAGCCCCCTTCGCGCACCGACCGGTCCCATTTGTGCAGCTGGCGGGCCAGAAGGACAATATACGCCATGACCACGTCGGCTACTTCGTCGGCAAACACATTCGGGGTATTGGATACGCGAATGCCCAGTCTACTCGCGGCCTCCAGGTCTATGGCGTCCAGGCCTATTCCCCACTTGGCGATCACCTTGAGTCGTCTGCCCTTCTCCAGAACGGCTCCTGTGAAGTGATCATCACCCGCGATCACACCGTCGAAACCCTCGATGATCTCCAGCAGCTCGGACTCGCTCAGTTGCTGCACGAGGTCAGGCAACTCGATCTCGACGCCGCGCTCGGCGAACAGGTCACGATAGCCATCGATGGTCTTCTGGAGCTGGGGACACGTTATGAGCACTCGCCAAGTCATGACGACCTCTCGCGCTCGGCATAGAGCAGTTCGGCGATACGGAAGTCCTGCTCGTCATCGATGTCCCAGGATTCGATGCGGTCGATCTCGAACATCAGCGGTCGACGGCCGATCCGGTTGCGGCGCTCTTCCAGAATCTCTCTCGTGAAGATGTAGAGGTTTGAGTTCTCTTCGTAGATCGGAGGCAGGTCCTGCGTGCGCAGCAGGATGTCGGGATCATGGTTCACCGCCCTTCCGTCCTCGTGCCACAGTCGCGTTTGCAGGCGCGTCACCGAGAAGAGGGAGTCGTGTTCCGAGGAGTCCAGGAAGGCCTCAATAGCGGCGGCAATCGTCTCTGTTCTAAGCAGGGGGTTTGTGCTGTGAGTCTGGACGTAGTAGTCGGCCTCCACCACGGTGACGTCGTGCAGCAGGATGTCGTTCATGGGCGTGAAATCCGAACGCAGGTGCATTGGCCGTTCTATGATGTTGACATCGAAGTGCTGCGTGGCATCATCTATGATGAAGCGGCTGTCAGTATCGATGTGGACTGCGTTGATGTGAGGGCAGGCAAGCAAGCTGCCGATGATGTGACGGTAGAGTGGCCTGCCGGCAAAAAGGCGGTAGTTCTTGCCCGGCACGCGTTCGCTGTGATGGCGCATAGGGACCAGCGCAACAATTCGGCGCGAGGAGCGAGAGGTCAGTGCTGACACGCTTGACTTGGCCTCCCCCTATTCATGAACTGCAGATCCTACCAACACAGCCCGCGCAAAGGTTCCGTTTGCCCTCGCCAGATTCAGCGGCGGGCAAGATCAATCTCGGCTGCGCATCCGAGTGTTCAGAGCTTTCAAGTGCGATCGCGGCCTCCCCTGGCGAGAACTGATGGGCAACTGGACTGCCGCCCGGGGAGACAATCCGAGCCAGTCGGCCCGACCCGTTGATCCCCCGGCTATCGAGCACCACCAGCCGCGGGCATCCTTTCTCCTTCTGGCATCCAGTCACTTCCACTGCCCACAGCACCAGGTTGGCTGCAAGTCGAACGCTCGCACTCCCCGGCCCCGTCTGCATCCGGGGCCACAAGGACGCCGAGTTGTCAATGATCTCGGTCAACCAGATTCCCCGTCGGATCGCTAGCATACTCGATACGACGCTTCGATTCAAGCTCCGTTGTCTCCGATGAGGTCCGGCTCCAGGCGTCAGGATAGTAGAATGTTTGCCTCAGCTTGTCGGTGACGGGGCTCCGCTGTGCGTATCCGCGGTACGTGCCCCAAAGCTGCAACAGCCGAAAACGGAAGATGCTCCCCAGACTCCGCCGCAGCACGCCATCAGGCAAGGCATGGCGACAGTCACTGACTACATTCACTGCGAAGAGGCGAATGAAATCCCCCAGGCTGAAGCGCTCTTGGGGGAAGATGCGCTTCATGGCAATAGCTTCACGCCGGTAGCGGTTGTAGATTTGCCTGTAGGCCTCGTCGTGGACATGCACGATTTCCGCGTCGGCCGCATACGCGACCAGGAGACCCGACTCCATGGCGCGTTTGGCCCAGTCCAGATCTTCGAGGCCCGTCAGCGTTTCATCGAAGGGCAATTGTTCCCACAACGCGCGACGGATGACAGCATTCGCGTTGTTGCAGAATGGATGGTCCTGCTGCAGCCTCGACTCATTGGGGAACCACTTGTCGAAGATCCGTCGCTCAGAGTATTTCGTTGTCTCGTTCCCTCGCTGCTTGCCGTACACGAGCGCCACCCGCGGATCGGAAAGCGGAGCGAGCAGCCTTTCAAGCCAATCCTTGTATATGGGGTAAGCGTGGGCACTGGCGAACGCCACAAACTCAGCCGTTGCCGCCTGGCAGCCCATATTGAGCGACCGCCCGAAGGAGAACTCCTCCGGCTGGATGTGGAGGATGGTCACCGGGTATCGCGAGGCGATGGATAGGGTAGCGTCGGAGGACCCTGAGTCCACGATGATGATCTCCACGTCCTTCATCGTCTGGCGCACTATCCCGGTGAGCAGCCGGCCGATGTGGAGTTCCTCATTGCGGCAACGAATGACTACTGAACACCGCGGGATTCTTGTACTACTCATGGCACTTCATCTTCTCCGACACGGAGGGACCACAACGCTTGCCGTCGCGGCGCATTCGTGAAGGCAAGAGGCTACTTTGAGACATAGTCGCGAACGTTGCATATCTGGCGGGATGCCCATC
>CAZNMB010000160.1:0-5180 GCA_964574095.1 uncultured Dehalococcoidia bacterium | reverse complement strand
CGAAGGGCACGCTACGGGTCCTGGACGACGACCACCAGGTCTTCGCCGACATCAGCTCGCCGCGGACCGTGGCGAACCTGAAGGCAAACCCCGCCGTCTCCGTGCTCGTCGTCCACCCGAAGAGCATGAGGGGATGCCGCATCTGGGGACAGGCCGAGGTCATGGACTCCGGAGAGCTGTTCGACGCGATGGCCAGAGAGTACGCTGAGCGCAATATCAAGATCAACCACGTGGTCAAGATCACGGTCGAAGAAGCGGCCGAAAGCTTCTAGCAGAGGTTATGAAGGTGGAGTTCACCAAGCTGCAAGGCGCCGGAAACGATTTCGTCCTCGTTGACGCCCGCGAGATGGACCGCGACTGGGCCGCCATCGCCGTGCGGATATGCGATCGACACTTCGGCGTCGGCGCCGACGGACTCCTGCTGGTGCTGCCGTCCGGCGTCGCCGACCTCCGGCTGCGCGTATTCAACGCGGACGGCTCGGAGGCCGAAGCCTGCGGCAACGGGCTCAGGTGCTTCGTCAGGTACGCCAGGGATCACGGCCTCGTGCGGGCGGACGAGTTCACGGTGGAGACGATGGCGGGTACAAGGGCCGTGCGCGTCAGGGACGGCAGGGATATCCAGGTAGCCATGGGCAGGCCCGAGCTCAACCCCTCCGCCATCCCGGTGGCACTGGAGCGACGCACAGAACCCGACGCCGGGCCCGTCCTGGACTACACCATCGAGGTTGACGGCACCCGGTTGAGCATCGGGTGCGTCTCCATGGGCAATCCTCACGCGGTATGCTTCTTGCGCGCTCCCGTCGCCGACTTTCCGCTCGCCGACATCGCCCCCAGGGTCGAGCGCCATCGGGCGTTCCCCAACAGAGTCAACTTCGAGGTGGCCAACGTGATCAGCCGCAGCGAGATTGAGGCGCGGGCGTGGGAGCGCGGGGCGGGGGAGACGCTTGCCTGCGGCAGCGGCGCCTGCGCCATCACCGTGATCGCCATTCTCAAGGGCCTGACCGACAGCCCGGTCCACGTCCACCTGCCCGGCGGAGTTCTCTCCGTCGAGTGGGACGGCACCGGCGACGTGCTGCTCACCGGTCCCGCGGAAACGGTCTTCTCCGGGACCTGGGCAGTCGAGCAAACATGAAAGGAATCCGGAAATGAGTTTCGTGGTAGCTGTGTACGTGCCGGAAGGGATCGTCATGGCATCCGACAGCCGGCAGTCGGTGACCGTGGAGGGCAAAGGCCCCGAGGGCCGGAGCTTCAAGGTCGAGACCGTCAACTCCGACACGATCACGAAGACCTTCCTGCTGGAGCAGCACCATACCGGCATCTCCAACTTCGGCCAGGACCTGCTCGGCGGCGTTCCGATAGCGAGCCGCATAAAGGCGTTCGTGGAGGAGGAGCTGAAGGCCGATGACGACGTGGGAACGGTCCCCGCGAAGCTGCTGGGCTACTTTCGCAGGTCATTCCCGGAGGCCGACGTCGGGTTCCACGTCTGCGGCTACAGGAAGGAGCACAAGCTGAGTGTGCCCCATGTCTACTCCTGCCACGTGTCCCGCAACGCCGTGGAGCGAAGAAACACGAAGCCGGACGGATCGCTCACCTACGGGGCGGCCTGGTCCGGCCAGACCGACATCCTGACCTCCATTCTCATTCCCGTCATTACCAAGGACGAGAAGGGCAATGACAAGGTCATCCGGTCGCCCGCGCCGATCGTCTGGGACGCCATGGCCCTGCAGGATGCCATCGATTTCGCTGTCTACGCCATCCGGACGACCATCGACACGACGCGATTCCAGGCGCGCCCGAAAACCGTGGGCGGGCCGATCGACGTTCTGCTTCTTACGCCGGATCAACCCAGATGGATTCAGAGGAAGGCGTACCACGGAGAACACGCCCAGTAGTGTGACAAGGGAATCAGCCCATGAGTGAGGCGGCCCGCGCTTCGGGCGCGGCGCCATACCGAGAGAAGGAGACGACGAGACCACATGCAGCTAGCCAGACGCGTCAAGGACCTGCCGCCATATCTCTTCGTCGGCATCACCCGGAAGATCGCGGAGAAGAGGGCTCGCGGCGAGGATGTCATCAGCTTCGCCATAGGCGACCCCGACATCCCGACGCCGCAGCACATCCTCGACCGTCTCTGCGGGGCGGCGCGCGACCCGGCAAACCACCGCTACCCGGAATCGGACGGCCTGCCCGAACTGCGGAGGGCGATAGCTACCTGGTACGAGCGACGTTTCGGCCTGAAGTTCGACCCCGACCGGGAGATCATACCTCTCATCGGCTCCAAGGAGGGCATAGGGCACGTCGCCTTGTGCTTCATCGACCCCGGCGACGTTGCACTGGTCACCGATCCGGGCTATCCGGTCTACTCCGTGGGCACCATGTTCGCCGGAGGCCATTGCCACTTCCTGCCCCTGACGGAGGAGAACGCCTTTCTGCCTGACCTGGACGCAGTGCCGGACGATGTTGCCCGCAAGGCCAGAATGCTGTGGATCAACTACCCCAACAACCCGACATCGGCGGTGGCGGGGCTCGACTTCTTCGACAGGGTCGTCGCGTTCGCCAGGAAGCATGACCTCGCGGTCTGCCACGACGCCCCGTACACCGAGGTCGCGTTCGACGGCTACCGCCCCGCGAGTTTCCTGCAGGCGTCCGGAGCGCGTGACGTCGGGATGGAGTTTCACTCCCTCTCCAAGAGCTACAACATGACAGGCTGGCGCATCGGGATGGCCGTCGGGAACGCGGAGATGGTGGGCGCGCTGACTCGCGTGAAGTCCAACCTCGATTCCGGCATCCCGCAGGCGATCCAGTACGCCGCGATCGAGGCGCTTCTCGGCGACCAGACATGCGTGGCGGAGCACAACGCCATCTACCAGCGACGGCGGGACCTGGTCATGAAGACCGTCAACAAGATAGGGCTGCGGGCCAATCCACCCCTGGCAAGCCTCTATGTCTGGGCCAGGATCCCGGAAGGCTACACGTCCCTCGACTTCTGCTCAGAGTTGCTGGATACGGTCTCGGTCGTTGTCACTCCGGGCAGCGGCTACGGCAAGTGCGGAGAGGGCTACGTGCGGCTGTCCCTGACGACCCCGGACGATCGCCTCGAGGAAGGGCTCTCCCGGCTGGAGAAATGGGAAAGCCGGCGCTAGCACGTCGCTGGTCATCCCGGGAGGACAGAGATCAAGCGCACCCCGGTCACAGCCCGGCCGCCGGCCGAGAAGGCCCTGCTGGTCGCGGTCGATGCAAAGAGAGCGGCAGACGGCTGGTCCGTCGAGCGATCGCTGGCTGAGCTCGGGCAACTGGCGCGCACTGCGGGAGCCGAGGTCGTCGCCAGCGTCACGCAGCGCCTGAATGCGCCCACGCCGGCCTATTTCGTCGGCAAGGGCAAGCTCGAAGAGATGGTCTCGCTCCGAGACAGCGTCAAGTACGACGTGGCAATCTTCGACGACGAGCTCTCACCGGCCCAGCAGCGCAATCTGGAGCGTGTTCTTGGCGTCAAGGTCATCGACCGGACCGCCCTCATCCTCGACATATTCGCCGCCCGTGCGCGCACCCACGAGGGGCGTCTGCAGGTCGAGCTCGCCCAGCAGGAGTACCTGCTGCCCCGGCTCGCCGGGCGATGGCCCCATCTCGAACGCCTCGGCGGCGGAATCGGGACCAGAGGACCCGGCGAGACTCAGCTCGAAACCGACCGCCGCCTCGTCCGGCGCCGGATCCAGCGCCTCAAGACGGACATCGAGGCCATGCGGAGACAGCGCGCCCTGTATCGCCGCCGGCGCAGCGAGCAGGGGATTCCTGTCATAGCCATCATAGGCTACACGAACGCGGGCAAGAGCACGCTGCTCAACTCTTTGAGCAACGCAAACGTGCTGGTCGAGGACAAGCTCTTCGCCACACTCGATCCCACCACCCGCCGTCTGGCCCTGCCCAATGGGCTGAAGGTGCTGCTCTCCGACACCGTCGGCTTCATCCAGAAGCTGCCCCATACCGTGGTCGCCGCCTTCAGGGCGACCCTGGAAGAGCTGGCTGATGCCGACCTGCTGCTCCACATAGTGGACATATCCAGCGAGACGGCGTCACTCCAGTGCCAGACGGTCGAAGACATGCTGGCTGAGCTTGGGCTGCTCGACAGGCCAAGGCTGCTCGCGCTCAACAAGATCGACCTGCTGGGCGGCGACGTCGAGGCGAACGACAGCGACGCTGCGCGAAGGTACGTCGAGCTTCTCGGGACCAGGGTCAAGTCCGCTGCCCTGATCTCAGCGGCCCGTGGTTGGGGGCTGAGCGGCTTGCTCGAACTTGTCGCGGACATGCTGGACGCAAGGATATCCGACCGGGAGGGCAAATGAAGGTTCGCAAGGCCGTAATTCCCGCAGCCGGCTGGGGGACCAGGTTCCTGCCGGCAACCAAGTCGCTGCCGAAGGAGATGTTGCCCCTCGTGGACAAGCCCCTCATCCAGTACATTGTGGAGGAGGCCGTTGCTTCGGGCATAGAGCAGATTGTCATCATAACCGCACTGGGCAAGGAGGCGATAGAGAATCATTTCGGTCGCTCCCCGGAACTGGAGCGCGTGCTGAGCAAGAAGGGCGACGAGAAGCGACTGAAAGAAGTGCAGCGGATATCCAGGCTCGCGGACGTCTCCTATGTCCTGCAGGAGGAGCAACTTGGCCTCGGACACGCCGTCTCAATGGCGAGAGACCTTGTGGGAAAGGAGCCCTTCGCCCTCTTCCTGCCGGACGACATCATCGTTGCCAGGGTACCGGCCATGAAGCAGATGCTGCAGGTGTCTGAGCGATGGAAGGGCAGCGTCATAGCTGTCGAGCCGGTGCCGCGCGAGAAGACCACGGCCTACGGGATCGTTGACCCCCGGAAGGTCGGGGACCGGGTGCATGAGGTGCTGCGCCTGGTCGAGAAGCCCAGCCCCGAGAACGCCCCGTCCAATTTGGGCATAGTCGGCAGGTACATCCTCACGCCGGAAATATTCGACGTGCTGGGCAAGGTCACTCCCGGCGCCGGGGGCGAAATCCAGCTGACCGATGCCCTCGAACTGCTGAGGAACGATCAGAAGGTCTACGCCTACGAGTTCGAAGGCGTGCGATACGATACCGGGGAGCCGTTCGGGTTCCTTCGAGCCTCCATCGAGTACGCCCTGGCGCGGTTGTGGATGAGCTGGGGCATCTCACCGGCGG
>CAZNMB010000159.1:3607-5192 GCA_964574095.1 uncultured Dehalococcoidia bacterium | reverse complement strand
CGAGGAGGCACGGAAGGCCGCCGCGCCCGAAGCCAATCGCATCCTCGCCGAGGCCGAACAGAGAGGCCGGCAGATACTCGATGAGGCGGCCAGGAAGTCGGAACCCCACGCGAGAAGGCTGCTCGCCGAGGCTGACCAGAAGGCTCGCCAGGTCATCGAAGAGGCGAGGAAGAGGGCCAGGCCGGAGGCAGAGAAGATCATCGCCGAGGCCGATGCCAGGGCCGCCAAGATCATCGAGGAAGCGAAAGCCCAGGCCATCCCCGAGGCCCGAAAGCTGATCGGCGACGCCGAGCAGCGCGCGAACGCCACCATCCACGAAGCCACCGGGAAGGCCCAGGCTCAGGCCTCGGCTGTGATCGAGCAGGCACAGAAGCAATCGACCGACATGATCGAGGCGGCACGCGCGAGAGGCGACGACGCGGCCCTCAAGATCACCGCACAGGCGGAGACAACAGCAGCCCGGATGCTGGAAGACGCCGCCCTGAGCGCCAGGACTGAGGCCGACAAGCTTATCGCAGACGCCGACGTCAGCGCCAGGCGCATCGTGGACGAAGCCGTCAGGGAGGCCCACAACCAGGCCGACGCCATCGCCCGACAGGCTGAGGAGCAGCGCCAGCAGATGATCCAGGACGCCGCCAACATCGTCCCCGAGGCCGAGCTCAAGGGCAGGCAGATAATCGAGCAGGCGACGCAGACTGCCCGTAGCGACGCGGATGCCATTCTCGCCGAGGCTGAAGCGACCGCCGACCGCGTCATCGACGAGGCACAGGCCACGGCCCGGCAGCACGCCGAGCAGACGCTTAAGGACGCTGACGAGAGAAGCCGCCAGATCGTCGCCGAAGCCACCGCCAGCGCGCAGGCCGAGGCGGACGCGACGGCCGCCCGTATCGAGCAGGCGACGAGCCATGCAATCGAGGAGGCCAACAAGACGGCCGGCGACGAGGCCGCGCGGATGGTCGCTGATGCGGAGCAGACGGGCCGCCAGGCCATCGACGAGGCCAACCGCAGGGCCGCTGAAATCGTGGCTGAGGCTCGCGTCGAAGCCGAGAGAAAGGCCGCCGACATCATCCGGGAGGCCGCCGCAGGCGCAGAGGAGATGGCCCGCTCGATGACCGCCCGTGCGGCCGACGAGGCCCAGCTCGTCGCGCAACAGACGGCGGAGACAGCCCGCGCCGACGCCGCGCGGATCGTCGCCGCAGCAGAGGAACGGGGCAGGACCATTCTCGAGGAGGCCGCGGAGCGGGTCCAACCAGAAGCGGCAAGCATCACCTCCGCAGCGGAGCAGGCGGCCTCACAGATGATTGAGGAGGCCCGAACCGCCGGCCAGAGCGAAGCCGACGCAATCGTCGCCGAGGCCAGACGTATCGCCGCCGAGGACGCCCAGAAGACCCTGGCCGAAGCCGAGCAGGAGCGCGAACGCGTCATGGACCAGGCGCGGCAGGCCGCCGAGCCCGCGGCCAGCGAGGCGCTGGCCGCCGCGACCCACAAGGCGCAGCAGATCATCGACGAGTCGCGCCAGGACGCGGAGTCCGAAGCCGCCGGAGTCCTCGCTCAGGCTGAGGAGAACGCCCGCCAGATCATCGAG
>CAZNMB010000159.1:0-3597 GCA_964574095.1 uncultured Dehalococcoidia bacterium | reverse complement strand
CGAGAGCGCCCATCGCGCGGCCGAAGAGGACTCCGCCGCGCTCCTCTCCCGGTCCCGGAAGAAAGCCGACCTGCTTATGGAGGAAGCCGCCAAGCGGGCCGAGCCTGAAGCGGCGAGGCTGCTCTCCGAGGCCGAGCGGCGTGTCGGCCAGATCATCGACGAGGCGTCAAGACAGGTCGAGGCCGACTCCGCCCGGATCATCTCGCAGGCGGAAGCGACCGCGACACGCATGATAAGCGAAGCGACCACCAGGGCACAGACCGACGCCCGCGATATCATCGCAGCCGCTGAGAAGAGCGCCGCCATGATCGTGCAAGAAACGGCGGACAAGGCGGCGACCCAGACCGCCGACCTGGTCGCCGAATACGAGGAACGGGCACGCAAGGTCCTGCTCGAGGCGGAGAAGATAGCCGCCGCACCCTCAAGGGAGAAGCCGGCCCACATACTCCGGGCCCTGGCGGAAAGGGCCGCGGACCAGTCACGAGCCAGAGACGAGGCCAGGGAGGCCAAGAAGGCCGCAAGCCAGCGACGCACGCAGCTCTTGATCCTGCCCCCGGTCGACTACGGGCAGCTCGCCCAGCTTCGCGCGTCACTCCAGCAGATTGCCGACCTCCGCGTCGTGTCTACCGGCGGATCACTCGAGGGCGGCGCCACGATCTCGCTCCACCTCGACCAGCCCATGCCGCTGACCGACCGGCTCAAGAGCAGCGGGGCCATAGAAGAGGCAATTGAGGAAGACATGCTCGACAGTCACCCGCTCGGTGACTTCCTCAAACGCGCTATGCCCCTCCAGGCCTCGAAGAAGCGCGACGGCGACAGGATACTGGTCGTCCTCAAGAGGAAGGGCTCGTAGGCCGGGGTCCCTCCGCGAGTCCCGGACACCTTCCGGGAGACCGCATCGCCCCCCGTCTCCGGACAAATGAAGACGGCGGGGCGTTTTCACACCCCACCGTTCCTGGTGCGACCTCAATCCGGCCGGTCAGGCCTTAAGCGCCGACTCGTTGATATCTATCCAGCCCTGCCGCAATGCCAGGACAACCGCATGCGTCCGGTCGTTGGCATCCAGCTTGTCCAGGATGGACGTGATGTGGTTCTTGATCGTCTGCTCGCTTATGCCCAGCACATGGGCGATCTGCTTGTTCGAATAGCCCTCGGCGACGTACTTCAGCGTCTCGGTCTCACGCGGAGTCAGCGGCGTCGCCAGAGTCTCCATCGCCTTCCCCATCAGGGACAGGTCCTGGAACTGGCGCAATACATGCTCAGCGGCGCGGGGCCGGCTCAGGAGCGTCTCGTTGATCGGGCGTTCACCCTTCTTGATACGCTTGATCGCCGCAGCCAGCTCCTCGGCGGATATCTCCTTGCTCAAGTAAGCGGCCGCCCCCGACCTGATCGCCTGGAATAGCTGGTCGTCGTCCGGACTCGACGTCAGACAGATCAGCGCCGACTGAGGGCACCGGGTCGTGATCTGACGGCCGATGTCCAGCCCTCTCAGCAGCGGAAGGTCCACGTCAAGCAGCACCACGTTCGGTGCGAAAGCCTCCACCAGCGTCAGCGCCTCCGAGCCCGGCGGGCAGTCCCCGACAACCGCTATCGCTTCGTCAGCGGCCAGCGCCTGCCTTACGCCCTGCCGGTACAGAGTCTGCCTGTCTACTATGAATACGCTTACCTTCTCCACTCTCGTACCCCCTGCGGCCTAAGTAGCCTGAAAATACCATACGACCCCAGGCCTGTCCATAGTACTATCTTCCTACTTCCACCCCGGACTTACCCGGACCTCACCTATCCTCCTCCAAAGGATAGAGCATCTGTATAACATAAAAACACCGGTTTGTAAAGCCCCCCATCGCGGTCTTCCCGATCACAGCTTCAGGAGCATCATACCTGACACGCCGTCTTTATGTCCAGAAGCCCGCGAGGCAGGCTCGATTCCCGCTTCCGCGGGCATCACGGGACAACGTGCGCGTGCCGCGCACCGAGATGGCGCAGCATGCAGCATCTTGGAGCACGCCGAGCCCAGCAGCAAGTTCCTCTCCCTCGACGAGAGAGGCCAGGCGAGGCTGAGAGGAACCGAACATGGGTAGGTCGGAGCATCCGCTCCGACCCCTACCCCCTTCCGCCCCGCAACAAGGGAGCGGGCCCCGCAATGGCGAGGCCCGCCGTGAATAGTGCTGATTACTGTGATTCTCTATGGATACCTGCCGCCGAAACCGGCGTACCAGACGCCGTTGTCCACCCACACCCCGTACACCCTGCCGTACGCCCCCACAATCCAGGTGATGCTGCCGCTACCCCGCGACGAGTTCATCGTGCTGCACGAGACCGGGAGCGGGCTGAGGTAGGGCCCATGCTCTCCGGGCAGCGGCGAGTTCTCGTCGCCCGGCGCGACATCCGGGCCCGCCACGCCATCGCCCGGCCCGTTGGTCACCAGCCCCATCCAGATCGCGGCCGCCGCGACCTCGGCACGCTTCTCCGCCGGGTTGCTGCCCGCGAACCCCAGTACCTTCCACACGTCGTGCCCGTTGAAGTCCGTCATCTCGTCAGCGGCGTAGAGGGCGGAGTCCCTGCCGCTGCCCGTGGGGTAGGTGTGCACTCCCGTGTACCCGGCCGCCTCGTTCCAGCCGCCCGCGCCCGCGGCATACCCGTGCGCGTCCGCGTAGAACGTGGACACGGCGAGTTGGATCGTCCGCTCGTCGGTCGCGTACGTCTCCTTCTCGCCATGGCCGATCAGCCCCACGACGCTGACCGACACCACCGCCGCCAGGATGCCCAGGATCATCACCACCAGCAGCAGCTCGACCAGCGTGAAGCCGCCCTCTTTCGACTGAGCCCGCACTATGCTCCACCTCCGCCGCCGCTGCCCGCCCGGCCCGCGATCGCCGCCGGCGGCGGTTACGGCGCAGGCATCCATATTACCATACCCCATCAGTGTGACCACCCTTCAATGCCAACTCGGTACACCGTTCATGGAAAGGGCCCCTCGCGGGGCCCTTTCCATCAGTTCTATAGTCGTGGCAAACTGTGTCAGCAGCGATCACGGGTATGCGCCGCTGTAGCCCGAGTACCAGTTCGTTCCGTCCGAGTAGGCTCCGTAGACTGTGCCGTTCTGGCCAACAACCCACGTGTACCCGCCGCCCGGGAAAACAGAGCCGTTGCGATCGTCACCGGTCGCGGCCGACTCGGGTAACTCCTGCAGGTACAGGCCGGTCTCCCCGGCCAGCGTCGACACCGTGCCACGCGTGCTCAAACCCACCGCGTTGGCCACGTCGTTGGACCCAGGGGTAGTGGTCACCAGCCCCATCCAGATGGCGCTGTCCTTGATGTCCTGGTCAGTCGCACTAGTCACGCCATCCCCCTGCATGAGCCGGAAGTTGTTGACGTTGCTCGTATCGTACAGGCTGGTGCTCAGCCGCAGGAAATGCCCGCCGACTGTGGCGATGGCCGTAGGATAGTAGTGGCCGGCGTCCTCCACCGTCGCGTTGGCGCCCCACATGTTGTCATCAAACGTGGCAGTGTTGCCATCGGTACCACCGCTCCAGCCCGAGTGCACGTCCGAGTAGAACGTGGCTGCGCCAAGCTGGATCACCTCCTGGTCGGTCT
>CAZNMB010000158.1:0-5193 GCA_964574095.1 uncultured Dehalococcoidia bacterium | reverse complement strand
CCGGACAAACATGGCTTCTGCAGCTTCGGACCTCATCTATGGAATAAAAAGAGCTATGCCCGGAGAGCCAGGATTGTCATCGCCGAGGTGGACGAGAACATGGTCTATCCCTACCGGGGCAACAATATGATTCATGTTTCTGAGGTCGATTATTTCGTTGAAGCGCCGACTTCACGCGTGACCGATGAGCAGATAAAAGAACTGGTGCTGAGTGCGGTTAAGGATGAGAGCAGGCACGAGGCCTGGATACAGTCCCTCACGAGAGCCAACAAGCATGAGCCGGAGTACACCGCGCGGGGCTACCATCTCATGGGGCCGCTGATGGACCTGCTCAACCCCGACTTCTTCACCAACGTCATGGGCATGGAGGACCCGTACCCGGAGGCCGAGGTCATGGCGGGCTACGTGAAAGAGCTTATCAGGGATGGGGATACTATCGAGATCGGCGCCGGCAGGCCGACGACCTGGCTGCCGAAGGTAGGCCTCTTCGACAACTTCCAGGACCTCGGCATCCACTCCGAGATGTCAGCCTTCGGGCAGGCCGAGCTGATCAGGCAGGGCGTCTTCAACGGCAAGAAGAAGACCCTTCATCCGGGGAAGGCCATCTTCACCGCGCTGGACGGCGCCGGCTGGGACGAGTACGTCTGGATGACCGACAATCCCCTGATCGAGATGTACGACTGCGAGTACGTCCACAACCCGACGGTGATCGCCCAGAACGAGAACATGGTCTCGATCAACAGCGCCCTCCAGGTCGATCTCTGCGGTCAGATAACTTGCGAGAGCCAGTTCGGGCCTCGGCTGGTCAACGGTCCCGGAGGACAGCTCGACTTTCATCTTGGAGCCTTCATGGCCCGGGGCGGCCGCGCGATCACCATGCTGCGCTCTCTCGCCTTCGGCGGAAGCTCCACCATTGTCCCGCAGATGCCGGAGGGCTCCCTGGTCACGATCCCCCGCCAGTTCGCGGACTACGTGGTCACGGAGCACGGCATCGCCAGCCTCGCGGGGAAGAGCCACCGGGAGAGGGCTAACGAGCTGATCGCCATCGCGCACCCCGATTCCCGGGCCGGGCTCAAGAAAGCGGCCCGCGAGATGTTCTATCCGTAGGCGGCGGGGGCGGGCAGGGGCAGGCCGGAGCGCCGGCTCCAGGCTTGCCCAATGAGAATCAGGAGTGTGACCTGTGGCAAAGGCTGCTCAAGGGGCGCTGGACCGGGTCGGGGAGCTGTATGCTGACCGCGGCGTGAGAGCCAGGGAGCTGGCTGCCGAAGGGAAGAAGGTCATAGGCTACCTGTGCTGCTACGCTCCCGCGGAGCTGATGACGGCCCTCGACCTGGTGCCGTACCGCATCCAGGGCGGCGCGGGCCGGCCCTTGAACCACGCGGACCAGTACCTGGAGACCATCATGTGTCCCTTCGTCCGCAGTTGCTTCGACCTCGCGATGGGCGGAGAGTATGACTTCCTCTCCGGCGTGGTGATTCCCCACACTTGCGACGCCATGCACCGCATCTACGATACCTGGAAGTATTATGTCAAACCCCCGTACAGCCACTGCCTGACCGTCCCGCACATGACGCACCCGGCTTCGTTCGAGTTCTTCGAGGCGGAGCTGCGTGACCTGCAGCACGGGCTTGAGGGCTTCGCCGGACGTTCCGCTTCCGAGAACGACCTGCTGGCCGCCGTTGCCCTGCACAACCGCAGCCGGGCCCTGCTGCGCGAGCTCTACGAGCTGAGGAAGACCGATCCCCCGCTTGTGTCGGGCGTCGAGGTCATGCGGGTGCTCGTGGCGGGCATGACCATACCGGTCCGGGAGTTCATCGACCTGCTGGAGGACGTCATAGCCGAGGTGCGCAGCCGGCGGCCGGTCGCGGACAGGAGGGCCCGCCTCCTCGTCTCCGGGAGCGAGGTGGATGACGTGGCGATGGTCCAACTGGCCGAGGAGTGCGGCGCGTGGGTCGTTATGGACGACGTGTGCACCGGCAGCCGCTCGTTCTGGACAGACGTGGATGCCAAGAAGGGTGTGATCGCCGGCCTCGCCGAGCGCTATCTCGGAGGGATAACCTGCCCCTGCACCTACCGTTCGGGCAAGGCGGCGGAGCGGTTCAGCTACATGGAGCGCTACGTTCGCGAATGGGGCGTCCAGGGCGCGATCCTGTACACTATACGCTTCTGTGATACCTACCAGCTCGATGCTCCCGAGATCACGGAGTACATGAAGAGCCTGGGACTGCCGGTGCTCTATCTCGAGGACGACTACATCATGCCGCCGCTGGCGCAGTGGAAGACCAGGATCGAGGCCTTCCTGGAGACCATCGAGGCCAGGACTTAGGAGTAGAGACGATGACGCAAGAGGCCGCCCCCAGGACGAGCTCGCGCAAGTTCACCGAGTCTGCGGGCAAGATTCGCACCGTGGTGAAGCGCATGTACAAGCAGGCCCAGCAGGCCAAGGAAGAGAAGCGAAAAGTGGCCTACTGCATGGTGATGTGCAACTACGAGGAGATCCTGGCGGCCATGGACATCGTCCAGGTCTACACCGAGAACTACGCCGGCCTCTGCGCTGTCAAGCGCCAGGCCGAGTGCTACATGGAGAAGGCGCGCGCTGAGGGATACTCGGACCTGCTCTGCGGCTATGCCCAGGTGGGCATCGGCTTCGATGCGATGCGCCACGAGCTGGGCGAGATGCCCCCCGATGCCCCGGACGGCGGAATGCCCGAGCCGGACGTGCTGCTGGGGTGCAGCATGGGCTGCGACCCGCGTTGGAAGTGGTACCAGGCCCTCGGCCGCTACAAGAATGCCCCCATCTACAACATGGACGTGCTCATGCCCCCCAGCGACGCCGACATGGACGCCATCAGGGAGCACAGCGTCCGCTACATGGCTGAGGAGCTGCGGGGGCTTATCGCCTTCCTCGAGGAGCAGACCGGCACCAGGATGGACTACGACCGCCTGATGGCGATCATCAGGCAGGTTGAGGAGACGCGGCGGTGGTGGCGGGAGGCGTACGAGCTCCGGAAAGCCGTCCCGACCCCGATGACCACTCAGGACCACTTCGTCCTGTTTGTCCCCCATCACATGATGCTCACCGATTCCTTCACGCTCGAGTTCTACAAGGGACTTTATGATGAGCTCAAGGAGAGGGTGGACAACGGGATCGGGGCGATCGACGACGAGAAGTACCGCCTGCTCTGGGGCGTCGGCCTGCCGCCGTGGCACACCATGAGCATACTCGACTATTTCATCGATTTCGGGGCGGTCTTCGCCGCTGAGACCGCCTACATGATCCCCGAACCCTTCGAGACACAGTTCGACGGCGACCCCGTGGAGATAATCGCCCGTCGCGCCTTCGAGCGGAACTCGGCACTGCAGCGGAGGGGCCAGGAGGCAGGAGGAGTCCCGCCGCTGGCCCAGGCGCACCTGGAGCGGATAGCTGACTACGGCATCGACGGCGTGGTGATGCACATCACGCGCTCCTGCCGGGCGTCAACTATGGGCCAGATTCTCGTGAGGAACGTGATACGGGACCGCCATCCCGGCATGCCGGTGATGTTCATGGAGAGCGACATCATCGACCTGGACACCTATTCGGAGGAGGAGACCAGGAACCGGATAGACACTTTCATGGAGATGGTGGGCAGCTACAAGAGCTCGAGGCAATAGCGCCCGGTGAGAATTAAGGCAGGGTCGCGGTTGATTGCCCGGCCACGGCCGACCGCGACGGCAGGAGCACAATGAGCATGAAGACTCTGCGCACCCGACTGTGCGACATACTCGGCATCGAGTACCCCATAATCCTGGCGGGCATGGGGGGTGTCTCCGGGCCGACCCTTACGGCCGCGGTGTCCAACGCCGGCGGGCTGGGAGTTCTGGGCGCGGCGGGCCTGAACGCGGAGCAACTGCGCGATTGGATCAGGAAGACAAAGGCCCTCACCCACAGGCCATTCGGCGTGGACCTCCTGCTGCCCAAGATCGACCTGCCGCCCGTCTCAGGGAGGTTCTCGATCGCCGACCTGAGGGCTTTTCTGCCCGCGGAGAACCTGGCCTTCGTGGAAGGGCTGAGAAAGGAGATCGGGGTACCTGCGGTGGAGATACCGCCGCTCGAGGTCGAGTCGGACTTCCTCTCCGGCGGCGGGAGCCTGATTGACACGATACTGGAGGAGAGGGTGCCGGTATTCGCGTCGGGCCTGGGGAATCCGGAGTACATAGTGCCCCGGGCACATGCGCAGGGCATGAAGGTGATCGGCCTGGTGGGCAACGTCAAGAACGCTTGCCGCGTCGCCGCCGCGGGGGCCGACATCATCGTAGCTCAGGGCTATGAGGCCGGCGGGCACACCGGCCGCGTGGGTACCCTGGCGCTGGTGCCTCAGGTCGTGGACGCGGTACGCCCTCTCCCCGTCGTGGCCGCTGGGGGCGTGGGAGACGCCAGGGGTCTCGTGGCTTCGCTCGCCATGGGGGCCTGTGGTGTCTGGGTGGGGACGGCTTTCATCATGGCGGACGAAGCGTGCGTCGATGTCCCCCGGGACTGGGTCACCAACGTCGGCGTTGATCCCTATGCCCTTGAGCAGTGGGAGATCGATCACTGGAAAGAGAGCATCGTCGCGGCTACGGAGGAGGACACGCGGGTCACCCGCATCTATACGGGCAAGACCGCCCGTTTTCTCAACAACAGGTTCATCCAGGCCTGGGAGCGGGCCGAGGGAAAGGCGCTCCCCATGCCGCTTCAGACCCTCCTGGTCTGCGAGACTGAGCTCGGGTTCAGGAAAGGGCGCATGACCGACTACCTGGCCGAGTTCAGCGGGCAGATCGCCGGCATGCTGAAGGAAAGGAAGAGCGCGGGCCGGATCGTCGGAGACATGGTGCGGGACGCCATCGAGATCCTGACGCAGAGGCTTCCGGGCGAGGTCGTGGCGCGGGGCCAGGAGGCTGTCTGAGAATATGGGTAGGTTGGAGCATCTGCTCCAGGCTACCCGGTTCCGCTGGTTTGTCAGACACGCTCCTGGGCCCGCCCGGAGAGCACGCAGACTGGCTGTCGGGGCGGATGTCGCGCCGCCAGCCGGACTACACGGGGGAGGCGGAGATGACCAAGCCGCTTGAAGGCATACGGGTGCTGGACTGGACCGCATGGCAGCAGGGCCCTGTCGCCACCGCGCTGCTGGCCGACATGGGCGCCGACGTAATCAAGATCGAGCCGCCCGAGGG
>CAZNMB010000157.1:0-5229 GCA_964574095.1 uncultured Dehalococcoidia bacterium | reverse complement strand
CATCCGGCGTCATCCCCCAAACCTCATCTGTCTCATATGTACTGAACGAGTACAAACTGTTGACACCCCCTGAGGGCTGATGTAAACTGGGGCCGCTTTCTTGGTTGTGGGATGGGCTGTCGTTCGTGTTGGATCGAGAGAGCCGCGTGGCCGGGAACGTGGCTCTCTATTGCTGAAGGCCCCGTCTCCAGCTTGGTGGAATGGAAATGAGCGTCCTCAACGATACCGATCCTGCGGTGGCTGCCGCGATAGCGCGGGATAGACAGCGCCAGAGCCTGACCATCAACCTCATCGCCGCAGAGAACTACGCCTCGCCGGCCGTTCTGGCGGCCCAGGGGTCAGTGCTCACCAACAAGTATGCCGAGGGCTACCCCGGGCACCGCTACTACCACGGCTGCGAGAATGTGGATGAGGTCGAGTCACTGGCAATCCAGCGGGCGGAAGAGCTCTTTGGCGCTGAACATGCCAACGTGCAGCCCCACAGCGGATCCCAGGCAAACATGGCGGCCTATCTCGCGCTGCTGAGACAAGGCGACACGGTGATGGCGATGGGGCTTGCCCACGGCGGCCATCTCACACACGGGGCCGCTTTCAACTTCTCGGGCAAGCTGTACAAGTTCATCAGCTACGAGGTGGACCGCGCGACCGAGCGAATTGACTACGCCCGGGTCGAAGAGATTGCCGCCCGGCACAAGCCTGCGCTGATTGTGGCCGGAGCCAGCTCCTATCCGAGGGAGATCGACTTCGCACGCTTTCGTCAGATCGCTGATCGTGTCGGCGCGAGGCTGATGGTGGATATGGCTCATCTGGCGGGGCTGGTGGCGGCTGGAATGCACCCTTCACCGGTCCCTCATGCCGACGTCGTTACGTCAACGACTCACAAGACGCTTCGGGGCCCCAGAGGCGGCCTCATCCTGTGCAAAGGCGGGCTGGCCTCGAGGATCGACAGCAGCGTGTTCCCGGGCGTCCAGGGAGGGCCGCTCATGCATGTCATCGCGGCAAAGGCCGTGGCCTTCCATGAGGCAATGCAGCCCGGGTTCCGGAGCTACCAGCGGGCGGTTGTGGAGAATGCGAAGGCCCTGGCCGACGAGCTGGCCGCTCTTGGCCTGCGACTGGTCACCGGGGGGACGGATAATCACATCGTCCTTGTGGACGTCACCCCCATCGGCCTGACCGGAGCTGCGGCCGCCGCCGCCCTGGAGGGGGCCGGCATAACCGTCAACAAGAACGCCATTCCATTCGATACAAAGCCGACGCGGGTGGCGAGCGGCATCAGGCTCGGGACGCCTGCGGTCACGTCCAGGGGGTTCGGGCCCGCTGAGGTTCGCGAGGTCGCCCGTCTCATCGTGAGACGGCTGTCCAACGTGGACGATCCGGCGGTCCGTGATGAGGTCAGGGAACGTGTGGTCGAGATATGCCGAAGGTTCCCCGCGCCCGGCCTCTCCGACTAGGAGCGACTTGCTGGGCGCAACTGCAGCGTGATATAATTAGTCGTTCATGGCCCGGAACGGCCAGTGAGCGAACCGTGAAGGAGTGAGGACTTGCGGGACTACGAAATGGTCATGATCATCAGCCCCGAGGTTCCCGAGGAAGACGTGGTCGCTGTGATCGACAAGGCCAGCGCGTTCATCGCGTCCCGGGGCGGCGAGATCATGCAGGTTGACCGCTGGGGCAAGAGGAAGCTGGCGTACCCGATTGATCGCTTCAGGGAAGGGTACTACGTGGTGAGCCGCTTCAAGTTCGAACCGGGAATGACAGCAGAGCTGGAGGCCGACCTGAAGATAACGGAGAACATCCTGCGTCATATGGTTGTTAGACTGGGCGACTAGAGGCAGGGGGAAAGGAGCCGATCGATATGGTGGGGTTGAACAAGGTTATCATCATCGGCAACGTGGGGACGGACCCGGAGATGCGCTTCACTCCCAATGGTAGCCCGGTTACCTCGTTTCGTTTGGCCACGAGCCGCTCCTATACCAGCACGGACGGCGAACGCAAGCAGGAGACCGAGTGGTTCGACGTGGTCACCTGGAACAGGCTGGCCGAGAACTGCAACCAGTTTCTGACGAAGGGCCAGCGCGCGTATGTCGAGGGCAGGCTCAGGACTCGCTCCTGGGAAGGGCAGGACGGACAGAGGCACCAGCGGATCGAGATAGTCGCCAACCGGGTGCTCTTCCTCGACAGGCGCCCGGCCGGCACTCTGCCCGAGGGGGCACTGGAGGCGGGGCAGGAGGACGATATCGAGGCAGGAGACATTCCCTTCTAGCATTTGACGCACAGACTTGACAAAGTCCTAGACAGTGAGCTTCGAGGAAATGCCAAAACCCGGGAAACCACCGCTCAGACGCAGACCACCCGGCCGGGGCCGGGGCCGGGGCAAGTACGTACCGAGGAGAAAAGTCTGCCCCTTCTGTGTGAACAAGGTGAAGGTGATTGACTACAAGGAAATCTCCCTGTTGCGCCGTTTCATCTCGGATCGCGGCAGGATGGAGCCCCGGCGCAAGACCGGTGTCTGCGCGAAGCACCAACGGGTCCTCAGCGTGGCGCTCAAGAGAGCGCGTCACATCGCTCTGTTGCCCTACACGGCGGACCACATCCGCCAGATGGGGACGCTGGCCCCGAGGGAGCATGCCGTCCGGGAGCCACTCCCGAGGCAGGCGGTCCCGAAGGAGCCCGTAACCAAGGAAGCCGGCGCTGAAGATACGAGTCCGGAGAAGGCGGCGCTGCAAGAGGGCGCCCCTGCTGAGACCGAGAGTCCGCAGGACGTTGCCGCAGAGGCCGGTTCCGAAGAGCAGCCTGACTGATCCGGCGGCGCTCGCCCGGGCACCCTTCCCCCGGCAGGAATCTTGTATTGAGCAGGAAACGCAGGCCTGAACCCAAACTGGCCGTTGCCAAGAGGAAACCTCCCCGCTGGCAGCGCGACCAGAGCATTTCCCGCTTTCTGTGGATTGTCATTCCGCTCGTCATCGCATTGATCGTGGTCCTCGTCGGTTTCTGGGGATATGACACGTACGTTGCCCCCTGGGGTCGCGCCGTGGCCCAAGTCAATGATACGACCCTGAACATGGACTACCTGGTCAAGATGGTGCGGCTCTTCCGCGCGACCACTGGTGGCGATGTCGATCCCCGGCAGGTGGCGCAGGCCATCGAGGAGAACGAACTGATCAGACAGAAGGCCGCCACACTGGGCATAGCTGTCTCTGCAGATGACGTCACCGCAGCGATAGCGGCCACGTTCCCCGTCGATAGCGTCAATGGCACACCGACGCCGTCTCCCGCAGGCAACGAGTCTGCGGCCAGCACGGGCAATGACACGACCGGCGTCGCGATCATCGAGCCGACCGCTTCTCCCGGCAACAGCTCCCAGGCTCCGGCAGAGATAGGCGAGTCGTATGGGAGGTGGTTGACGCAGATCAAGCTGTCAGATAAGGAGTACAGGCGGATCGTGGAGACCGCCCTGATGGGCCAGCGGCTCAAGGAGTACTTCGCGGAGCAAGTGCCCGCTGAGCTGGAGCACGTATACCTCTACGTTATTCCGGTCGATACCGAGGCCACAGCGAACGAGGTGCTCGGTCTCCTGCGTGCGGGTGAGGACTTCGCCACTCTTGCAGGTCAGTATTCGGTAGTCCAGGAGATCAAGGATGCGGGGGGGGATCTGGGATGGATACCTCGGGGTCTCTACCCTGATCTGGACGATGTCATCTTCAACCTGGGCGTCGGAAACGTGAGCGATCCCGTGGCTACCAGTCAGGGCTACGACATACTGAGTGTCGCCGGCTACGTTGAGAGCATGGCGGTGGCCGACGAGTTTCGGACTCAGATCGGGAACAACGACTTCGAAAGCTGGCTGGCCAGCGACAGAGAAGCAAACGTGAAGGAGTACCTGGACCAGAGTGCGATAGACTGGGCCTCGAGTCACAGCGCCTAGGTCTGCGCAGGTGCACTGTGAGCGAACGGGATAGCGTTGGAGTGGGCCTGATCGGGCTCGGCGTGATCGGCAGCGGGGTCGCCCGCGCCTTGTCGGGCAAGGCAGACGTACTGGCTGAGCGGGTGGGCTGTCCCCTGGTGCTGCGGCGGGCAGCCGACCTTGACGCGGGCAGACGGCAGGCGTCCGGACTGCCGCCGGGAGTACTCACGAGTGACGCGGACGGGCTGCTGCGGGACCCTGACATCGACATCGTCGTCGAGTTGATAGGCGGCGACACCGACGCCCTCGCTTATGTCAAGCAGGCTATCCTGTCGGGCAAGCACGTCGTCACCGCCAACAAGGAACTGATCGCGAAGCACGGCCCCGAGCTTAGGGCCCTCGCGGCGCGGGAGAGTGTGGGCCTTCGCTACGAGGCCAGCGTCGGCGGCGGCATACCGATAATCAGCCCCCTTTCCGAGGACCTGATCGCGAACAAGGTGCTTGGCATTCAGGCCATCATCAACGGCACCACCAACTACGTTGTGACCCGAATGGCGAGCGAGGGAGCCGACTTCGCCGACGCGCTGAAGCAGGCCCAGCAGTTGGGCTTTGCGGAGGCCAATCCGGCCAACGACATCGAAGGTGTTGACGCTGCCTACAAGCTGGCGATACTGGCCTCGATAGCCTTCGACACCGATGTCCATCCGGACGATATCTATCGCGAGGGCATCTCGCGCCTGACCGGACGTGATTTCCGCTACGCGCGAGAGCTCGGTTATGCGATCAGGCTTCTCGCCATCGCCAAAGACGACAACGGCTCACTGCAGGTCCGGGTTCACCCGGCTCTCGTGCCTGACGATGTCCTCCTCGCCAAGGTTGACGGGGTATTCAACGCAATCGAGGTCGAGGGAGACCTGACCGGGGAGGTCGTCTTCTACGGGCGTGGGGCGGGCGCGGAGCCGACGTCGAGCGCCGTTATCGCCGATGTCGTCCGGATCGCCCAGGCGGTCAGGCTCGGCCTGCCTGCCGCAAGCAGACCGCGGCCTTCCCAAGCGAAGCGCATCGCGCCCATGTCCGAGATCGTCGCGCGATGCTACATCAGGCTCACCATCGCTGACATGGCGGGTGTTCTCGGTCAGATAGCGAAGGTACTGGGCGATCATGGGATCAGTATCGCCGCAGCCATCCAGAAAGAGGCCCACGAGACAACTCAGACGGCGGAGATCGTCATTATGACGCACCCCGCCAGGGAGTCTGCGGTCCGAGAGGCGATGCGCACAACCGGGGCATTGCCCGTTGTGAAGGAAATCGGCAACCTGATCAGG
>CAZNMB010000156.1:0-5373 GCA_964574095.1 uncultured Dehalococcoidia bacterium | reverse complement strand
TCCAAACTCGCCTGCTTCGGCTCTCGAATGTTCAACAGCGAGGGAAGGACTCGGTCTTCAAGCCTCTGGAGGAAGTCGCACCGCCTGCGGAATGCCAGCAGGGTGTATCGCTCCCCTCCGTAGACCACGTGGTCCAGTTCCCTCGCGTAGAGGCCAAGGTGCTCCTCAACGTGGCCACAAACACGAACGAAGAGCGCGTCCATCTGGTTCAGCCGCCTTCTCTCGAATCGCCGCTGTGAGGAGCCGCCTTTCCGGTGGCGCGCGTGGACGAGCCCTGTCCCGACCTTGCTGGTGAGCAGCGTTTCTCCCCGGTACACACCCACCGCATAGGCCCCCAACCGCAGCAGCACCAGGCCAATCACCAACTCCCGCCCCAGCATCGACCGCAGCGGCCCGACGTCATAGCCGCTGGAGAGGAGCTTCTCGCCGACCTGAAACGGGGGCATCACCAGATGCCTGCCCCCGTCGCCCCACAGAACCACCGCGCCTGTCACCGAACGCGATGCCGCCTCGGCCATTGCCGGCAGCGCGTCCCCCAGCCCCGGCACTATCCCGAGAGCTCGCTCTATCTCCACCTCCGGGGTGCCGGGAGGCACATGCAGGGTCACCGCCGCGCCGGGGGCCGCCTCCAGGTCCCCGAGCAATCGCAGCAGCTTGGCCTTGCTCAACTTGCGTGGTGTTGAAATCAGCACGAATCAGCCTCAACCAGTAGGGCAAGCGCTCCTGTCCGCCCACATGCCCGGCCCGCAGTGCAAGCCGGCCTACAGGGTCACAACAGTGACCCCGTCGCCACCCTCGCCGCGCTCGCCGGGCCGAAACGATCTCACGAGCGAATGTGAGGCCAGCATCTCCCGCACCACGCGCCGGAGCGCGCCGGTGCCGTGCCCGTGGATGATGCGAACGCTGCCCAAGTTGGTCAGGGACGCGTCATTGAGATACCTGTCCACCTCCGCGACTGCGTCGTCCGCTCGCCAGCCACGCAGGTCGAGCTCGCTGGATGGCACCCGGCCGCTAAGTCTCTGCGTCACCATGGACGGTTGGGGCAGTCTCTTGCCCGCAGGAGGACGTATCTTCTCGGCATCCGCCAGGTTGAGCCTGACCCTGGTCTGCCCCACCTGGACCTCTATCGCATCTTCCTCTTCGCGCACCGCGAGGACGGTCCCCCACGTGTTGACATCGGCCAGCCACACTTGGTCGCCCGCCGTGACCTGGCCGGGCTCACCGCTCTCCGCACCGGCACCACCCTGGCTCGCCTTGAGCTGTGAGTTCAGTGCGCCTACCCGCTCGCGGACTCGGGCCAGGGCGCGCTGGGCCTGCTCCATGTTCTCCTGCGAACGGGCCTTCTTGAGATCCGAGGTGGCACGGCGGACCTCCCGCTGCAGCTCTGCCGCCTCGCTCGCCAGCCTGTCCTTCTGCTCCCGAATCTCCTCGCGCTCCCGCTGCCGCAGCTTTCCGAGCTCGTCCTCCCAGCGGGCCCGCGCGTCAGTCGCCGCCCTCTTCTCCTCCTCAAGGCCCACCCGGACCTCCTCGACCATCCCCTTCTCTGCCATGAGATCGGCCAGCAGTCCTTCAAGCTCCCGGCTGCCCTCGGTCATCATCCGCTTGGCGGACTCGATGATGTCCACCGGAAGACCCAGCCGAGCGGCGATGGCCAGTGCGTTGCTTCCGCCGGGAATCCCCATGGTCAGGTGGTACGTAGGCGCCAGAGTGCCGGGATCAAAATCCAGCGACGCGTTGCGCAGCCCCGGCGTCGTATGGGCGAAGACCTTGAGCTCGCTGAAATGAGTTGTCGCCACGACCATGTTCCCCGTCTCCGAGAAACGGAGCAAGATGGCTCTCGCCAGCGCCGCGCCCTCGTTGGGGTCCGTGCTCGTGCCAAGCTCATCCAGCAGCACCAGACTGTTCTCAGTGGAGGACTCCATGATGCGAACGATGTTCCCCATGTGCCAACTGAAGGTCGAAAGCGTCTGCTCAATGCTCTGTTCGTCCCCGATGTCGGCGTAGATGCCGTCGAAAACCGGAACGCAGCTTTCCTCGGAAGCTGGAATGGGCATCCCCGCCTGGGCCATCGCGGCCAGAAGACCTACCGTCTTGAGCGCTACCGTTTTCCCCCCGGTATTGGGGCCGGTGATCACGAGTATCGAGTAGTCACGGCCGATCTCCACCGAAAGCGGGACTGCTCTCCCCGTGAGCAGCGGGTGTCTTGCGTTTACCAGCCTCAGCACCCCGGCCTCTGAGGCCGTGCCTTCCGCACGGGGACCCGAAGCAGGCCGGATTGCCGGCTCGGTGGCTTTCGCCCGCTGCGCGAATCTGGCCTTCGCCAGCTCCAGGTCCAGCTCGGCCAGCAGCGCGACATTCGTCGATATCTCGGCCTCGCTCGCTCCCACGCGCATGCTCAGCGCCGCGAGAATCCTCTCGATCTCACGCTTTTCTTCGATAGTCAACTGGCGCAGCTCGTTGCCCGTCTCCACGGTAGACAACGGCTCGACAAAAACGGTTGCGCCGGTGTTGGACACATCGTGAACGATCCCCTTCAACTCCCTGCGAGCCTCCGCTTTGAGGGGGAGAACGTACCTGCCCTCCCTTTCAGTCACGAGCGGCGACTGGAGAGCCTTCCTGGCTCTCGGCGACTTGAGTATCGAGTCCAGCCGGTCCAGCAGCCTCTGCCGCGTCTCCACCGCCTGACGCCTTATGGTCGCAAGCCTGGGCGACGCCGAATCGAGCACCTCTCCCGTGGCGGCGAAGGTCCGCCCGATCTCCTGCTCTATCGCGCTCAGCTCGACAAGCCGGTCTCCGATGCCCCACAGCCCGGGCAGTTCGTCAGCAAACCTGCGGATTCCGCTCCGCGCCTGTCGCGCCGCTGCCAGCGTGGTCTGAATGCTGACCAGCTCTTGCGGCTCCAGCACTCTGCCACGCGCCGCAAGGACGACCAGGCCCCGGACATCGATGGCGCCGCGCACGGCAAAGTCAGGGGCCAGCGCCAGCAGGCGTCGCGCTTCGGCCGACCTTCCCAGCGACTCGACAATCGCCTCCGGGACGGGCGACGGCTCGAGATTCCGCGCCAAGTCCCTGCTCCCCGAGAACGCGGCATAGCCGGCGAGCATCTCCCTCACCTTGGGGAACTCGAGCATCTCAAGGCTCTTCGGATTCACTCGTGCCTCTCCCGTCGATCGCTGACGCTGTTCGCAGGACCGCGATGTGCCGCTGCGTCACTATATTAAGCTACGCCGAATCCCTTGTCGACCAACATGGCCGGGCCATTCCCCGTCTGGCTACGTTTGACATCGCCGGGCGGCAGCCGCTATAATTGAAGTGAGAATGAGAATCAAACGCAACGCCGACATCAGCATCGCGGACCGCCCGGTCACGGCTCAGAGACGGCTCCTCCTCGACATCCTGAAGGAGGCCGACGGCCATCTGCACGCGAAGGAGCTTTACCGGCGGGCTGCCGAGAGGGACCGTGAGATCAGCCTGGCCACTGTGTATCGCAACCTCCGCCTGTTCAAGGAGCTTGGGCTGGTACGGGAGACGCGCCTCGATGACCTGCGCTGCTACTACGAAATCAGGCGCCCCTCGGAACACTATCACCTCATTTGCACCGCATGCGGGCAGGTGACCGACTTCGAGAGCCCGCTGGTCGCCAGACTGGTAGCTGACGTCGAGCTCGAGTGCGGGTTCCATGCGGAGAGGGCTGTCCTTCACCTCGAGGGCCGGTGCGGCGGCTGCAAGAAGGCATGACGCTCCGGCCGAATGCCCCCGAGTCGAGCCATGCGGGCCGGAGGCTGTGGCTGACAGAGCTGTACTGGAGGCGGCCCTGGCCGGTGTGATATGAACGAAGAGAGAGAGTCGGTCCTGAAGGAGACGCGGGCCGCCCTGAAGAGGTTCGGCAGAAAACGGGGCAACCTGGTCCCGATGCTGCAGCGCGTCCAGAGCCGGCTGGGCTACATCCCGCGCGAGGCGATGATCGAGGTCGCCGAGCACCTGGGGATACCCCCCATAGACGTGTTCGGCGTCGTCACGTTCTACAACCAGTTCCGGCTGAATCCTCCGGGCAAGCACCCGGTAAGGGTGTGCCTGGGGACCGCGTGCCACATGAAGGGAGGCTACATCGTTCTGGACGCCTGGAAGCGGAGGCTCGGGATCGATCAGGGCGAGACGACACCCGACCGTGAGTTCGACCTTGACACCGTTGCCTGCGTCGGCTGCTGCACCATGGCGCCGGTGACCGTAGTGGACGAGGAGGTGCAGGCGAGGATCAGTCCCACTCGTGTGGACGGCATACTGCTGGCATACCAGATGGAGAAAGAGAAGGGAGTCAAGGAACGCCGGTGATCGTGTCGGATGGCGCAGGCATAGAGACGGCCTTTGAGCGTATCAGGAGCGACGCCGTGGCAGGCGTCGGGAGGCAGTACGACAGCTCAAGGCCGGTCATCACAGTGGGCACAGCTACCTGCGGGCGGGCCGCGGGCGCGGTGGACGTGCTCGACGCGATTCGAGACGAGCTCGCCAGGCAGGAGGTGAACGCTCAGGTTGTGGAAGTGGGCTGCATGGGACACTGCTACGCGGAGCCGCTGGTCGTGATAAGCAAGCCCGGGAACCCTCCCATGGCCTACGGCTACGTCACGCCGGAGATCGCACGACGCCTGGTCAAGGACTACCTCGTCGCTGATGACCTCTCGCTCGAGTTCACTCTGGGCGCTCTCGAGGAGAACGACGTCGTCCCTTCCATCTACGACCACCCTCGTTTCGCGCACGAGGTGCACGTTGCGCTCGAGAACTGCGGCCACATCGATCCGGAGAACATCGAACACTACATCTCCAGGGGAGGATACGAGGCCCTGGCAACGTCGCTTCGGATGAGCCCCGAGAATATCGTCAGCGAGATCGACCGATCGGGGCTGCGGGGTCGAGGAGGCGCGGGCTATCCCACCGCCCGCAAGTGGGACGCCTGCCGCACGGCGACCGGCCGTCCCAGGTACGTGATATGCAACGCCGACGAAGGTGACCCCGGCGCCTTCATGGACCGGGCCATCCTCGAGAGCGACCCCCACTCAGTGATCGAAGGGATGGCGATCGCGGCGCGCGCAGTCGGTGCGCGCTACGGGTACGTATATGTTCGCGCGGAGTATCCCCTGGCCGTACACCGCACCGAGGTCGCGCTCCGGCAGGCGCGCCGACTGGGACTCGTGGGCGCCAATATCCTCGGAAGCGGCTTCAATTTCGACATCCGGGTGTTTCAAGGCTCCGGAGCCTTCGTGTGCGGGGAGGAGACAGCGCTCATCGCGTCTCTGGAGGGCAACCAGGGGCTGCCAAGACATCGCCCGCCGTTCCCGGCCATCCGCGGACTCAACGGCAAGCCGACGCTCATCAACA
>CAZNMB010000155.1:0-5391 GCA_964574095.1 uncultured Dehalococcoidia bacterium | reverse complement strand
GGGGGCTCGATCCCTTGCCGCGCAGCTCCAGCCGCTGCATCACCCCGAACCGGTGCTGCTCGTCCACCACGCAGAGCCCCAGCCGGTGGAACTCCACGCCCCGTTGGATCAGGGCGTGCGTACCCACCATCAGGTTGACCGCGCCGGAGGCGATCTGCTCCTGCACGTCGCGCCTCGAGGACTCCTTCAGCCCTCCGGTGAGGAGCCCGATCCTCAGCGGGGCGGAAAGCAGCGAGCGGTATTCGCTCATCGGCCTGCCGTCGCCGGCCTCTCCGGTCGCGCGGCTCAGCAGGCCGCAGATGCTCTCGAAGTGCTGCTCCGCCAGTATCTCCGTCGGCGCCATGAGCGCGGCCTGGCGGCCGTTGGCCGCCGCCAGCAGCATCGCCGCAACGGCGACCACCGTCTTGCCGCTGCCGACCTCGCCTTGAAGGAGACGGCTCATGGGCTTCGACCGGCCCATGTCGTGCCCGATCTCAGCGAATGTGCGCTTCTGCGCGCCGGTCAGCGCGAAGGGGAGCGAGTCGAAGAACGGCCGGAGACAGCCGCTCTCGTCTTTCAAGGCATCGCTGGCCTCCTGCTGCCAGTCTCTCTTGCGGGCGAGGACGCCGAGCTGGATGACAAGAAGCTCATCGAAGGCGAGGCGTCGCCGGGCCTCGTTCTTCGCGCGAAGTGAGTCCGGATAGTGCGCCTGTCGCATGGCTTCGGAGAGGGGCAGCAGGCCGACCCTTGCCCTGATCTCCTCGGGGAGGAAGTCCGGCAGCTCGGGCAGCCAGCGGTCGATAGTCCCCTTCACCAGCTTCCGAACCACGCGGGGCGACAGCCCCGCGGTCAGCGGATAGACCGGGACCAGCCTGCCGGTATGGACCAGGTCATCCGACTCAAGGAACTCCCATTCCGGCGACTCGAAGACCCTCCTGCCCCGGAAGCTGCCCACCCTGCCGCTGATCACCACCCGGCTGTTGGGCCTGAGCTTCTTGGCGAGATAGGGCTGATTGAACCACACGACCTTTATGTTCCCGGATTCGTCTCCCACGACGGCTTCCGTCGCCCGCATCCGTCCCCCCATCCTCTTCTCCGCGGCCTCCCAGACGGTAGCCACGATGGTCTGCTCCAGCCCCGGCTCGAGCTGTGAGATCGGCATCCGCTGGCTGTAGTCAACGTGGCGATGGGGGAAAAAGTAGAGGAGATCGCGGATACTCCCGACCCCCAGCTTGCCGAACTTCGCCGCGAGGCTCGAGCTTATGCCCTTGATCGTCGTGATCGGCGCGTCGAGCTGTCGCTGGACCTCTTCGTATGGCCGGGCCGGGCCGGGTCGGACTCTCCTGATGACCTGAGGCGGAGGCGGGGAACCTGCCTCTCCGTCGCCGAGCCGCGCGAGCACGCTCTTGATCCACTCCACGCGCTCGCGCTCGTCGAGCGCGGCGTAGCTTCGAGAAAGCAGCGGGTCGAGCCGGGGCTCAGCCGCGGCCATATTGCGCAGCAGCCTGTCCAGGCCTCCCATCACCGCCTCATCGCGGCAGCCCCTGGCCTGCTCCAGCTCAAGCACCTTGCGCAGTCGATCGACCGTAAGATTCAACAGGTTCTCCCACTCGAAACCACTCGGGACTTCGCCGGGCGCCGGTCTCGGGGCGGATTTCAAGAGTTTCGCCTGCCCGGCCTACTCCACCGAAACGATGTAGTCGTAGTGTGGTTGGCCCCCCGCAACCACCTCCACTTCCAGATCAGGCAACTGCTTGTGAATTGACGCGGCGATCCCCTCGGCCTCCGCCTCCTCCGTGTCCGCGCCGTAGTAGATCGTGACCAGCCCGCCCTGCCCGACGCCCATCATCGATATCAGCTTGAGGACGACCTCCGGCACGGGCCCGCCGGCGACGACGGGACGCCCCTCGAGGAAGGCGACCGTCTGCCCTTTCTCGATCGTGAGGCCGTCGATATTCATCGACCGCACGGCTACGGTGACCTCGCCGCTGCGCACGCTGGCGAGGGCCTTCTTCATCGCATCGATGTTCGCCTGCGGCTCCGCCTCGTGGCTCACGACCAGCAGCGCCGCTATTCCCTGGGGAATGGTCGTCGAAGGCACCACGTCTACCTTCTTCCGGGTCAACGATGCGACCTGGCCCGCCGCGAGCAGGACGTTGGGATTGTTCGGCAGGACTACCACATTGTACGACGGCGCCGACTCCACGGCCTGGAGGATCTCCTGAACGCTGGGGTTCATGGTCGTCCCGCCGGGCACGACGATCGTGGCGCCGATGCTGTAGAAGGCCTCGGTCAGCCCGTCGCCGGAGACGACGGCGACGATGGAAATCGATGTTGGGGGCGCCTCGGCCTGGGCCATGACGAAGTCCCGGTGCTGCTCGTCCATGTTCTCCACTTTGACCTGGTGCATCGTCCCCACGGAAGCGGCGAAGCTCAAAGCGGCCCCGGGATCGAACGTGTGCAGGTGGACCCTGATCGCAGTCTCATCGCCGACGACGAGGACGGACTCGCCCATGTCGTTCAGCTTGTCGCGTATGACCTCGAGATCGAGCTGATCGCCGCGCAGCATGAACTCGGTGCAGTACCCGTACGTGCCCGGCCCTGCCGGCTCCCCGCCCACAGCCGCAGCCGCCTCCACCGGAGCGATGTCGCTCTCCTCGAACTCACCTCGGAGGTAGTGCAGGATGCCCTCAAACACCACGTAGAGGCCCTGTCCCCCCGCATCCACGACCCCCGCCTGGCGCAGCACCGGCAGGAGTGTGGGCGTCCTGGCCACCGATGCCCGCGCCTCGTCCACCACTGCTTCCACTACCGAGACCAGATCACCGTTGCGGCGGTTGCTCTTCCTCTGAGCGGCGGCGGCGGCCTCCCTGACCACGGTCAGGATCGTTCCCTCCACCGGCTTGCTCATTCCCTTGTAGGCATAGGCGGTCGATTCGACGAGGGCGGTGGCGAGGTCCTGGCCGTTGAAGCAGTCCTTGCCGTTCAGCCCGCTCGCCAGGCCGCGCAGGATCTGAGAGAGGATGACGCCGCTGTTGCCCCTGGCGCCCATCAGAGAGCCCTTCGCCATGGCCTGGGCCACGGCGGCCGCGCTGCCGTCGGCGCAGCCGTTGGCCTCGTCCATCGCTGCCCGCATGGTCAGGAGCATGTTGGTGCCGGTGTCGCCGTCAGGTACGGGGAAGACGTTGAGGGTGTTGATCGTCTGCGCGCTGCGTTCGAGCCAGCGGGTGGCCGCGCCGAACATGCCCTTCAGTTCAGAGCCATCGTAGCAAGTCTTGTCACCCACGCCAGGCTCTCCCGTTTCGCTGGCTGCTCTCCATCCGCAATCGAGGCACTAGTCACTCAAGTTGGCGAGCCAGGTCACACTTGCAACGCCGTTCGGCTTGTGGTATCCTTAGAGCCGAATTCTACAGGAAAAAGGTGCTCTAGTCAAAGGAGAAGCCCGTGAAGTGCGAGTTGTGTGGGAAGGGGCCAATGTTCGGTAACAGCGTGTCCCACTCAAACCGCCACACCAAGCGGCAGTGGTCGCCCAACATCAGGACGACCTCCATCGTCACCAACGGCAAGAGAAAGCGCATGACGATCTGCACCCGGTGCCTCCGCACCCGGGACAAGATCGCCCGCTAGCCTGTCTTCCTGTCAGCTTTCGAACCTCCTCAGGCTCTCCCTGATCCTGGCGATCGCCTGCGACACGCTTTCCTTCTCGTTGAACACCGCGGCTCCGGCCACCAGCACGTCGGCCCCCGCCTCAACGACGAGCGGCGCGGTCTCGGCGCTGATCCCCCCGTCCACTTCAAGCTCGGCCGACAGTCCCAACTCATCGAGCCTGCGCCTCAGCCTGGCCACCTTCCCCACCGAGCTCTCAATGAATTTCTGTCCCCCGAACCCCGGGTTGACCGACATCACCAGCACGAGGTCCGCCAGGGGCAGCACCTCGTCGATGGCGCTCAAGTGAGTGCTCGGATTCAACGTCACGCCCGCTTTGGCCCCCAGCTCCCTGATCGACTGCAGCGTCCGGTGCAGGTGGGGACACGTTTCCACGTGGACCGTGAGGATGTCCGCGCCGGCGGCGACGAACTGCGGTATGTACCGCTCCGGCGCCTCGATCATTAGGTGCACATCGAGGGGAAGCTGCGTGTGACGGCGTATGGCGGCCACGACCGGCGGGCCTATGGTGATATTGGGGACGAAGCGCCCGTCCATGATGTCCACATGGATGTAATCGGCGCCGGCAGCGGCCGCCTCCTCCACCTGCTCGCCGACACGACCGAAGTCGGCTGACAGGATCGACGGAGCGAGCTTAATCCTGCGTTCCATCCAGCGTCCTCCTCGCTGCCGCCAGGGCCTTCTCGACTTCCTCCGGCGCGGTACCCCCCACGACCTTGCGCGCCGCCAGGGAGGACTCCAGCGTTATCGACTTCACGTCGTTCTCGAAGTCGGGACAGAACCTTCGGTACTCGATCAGGTCGAGATCATGTACGTCTTTGCCGATCTCGACTGCGTAGCGCACGAGCTGGCCCACGATGGCATGGGCCTGCCGGAAGGGGAGTCCCCTGTTGACCAGATAGTCCGCTATGTCCGTAGCCAGAGTGTAGTCGGCCTCCGCGGCCCGGCTGATACGATCGGTCCTCACGCGAAGGCTGGCTATCATCGGGGCCACGACCTCGAGCGTGGACAGCAGCGTGTCCACCGAGTCGAACAGGCCCTCCTTGTCCTCCTGCAGGTCGCGATTGTAGGTCAGCGGCAGCCCCTTCATGACCGTGAGCGCGGCCATGAGATGCCCGTAAACCCGGCCCGTCTTCCCCCGCGCCAGCTCCGCCACGTCCGGGTTCTTCTTCTGCGGCATTATGCTTGATCCCGTGGCGAAGGAGTCGTCCAGCTCGACGAAGCGGAACTCGGCGGTGGTCCACAGGATGATCTCCTCCGCGAGCCGCGAGATGTGCATCATCGTGATGCTGGCCGCCGCGAGGTAGTCGATGACGAAGTCGCGGTCGGAGACGGCATCCATGCTGTTGGCACTCACGCGGCTGAAGCCGAGCTCCCCGGCCACGAACTCGCGGTCGATTGGGTAGGGCACACCGGCCAGGGCGCCGCTGCCCAGCGGGAGCACGTCGGCCCTCTCGCGGCAGTCGCCGAAGCGCTCGACGTCGCGCTGCAGCATCTCGAAGTAGGCCAGCAGGTGATGGGCGAAGAGCACCGGCTGCGCCCGCTGAAGGTGCGTGTAGCCCGGCATGGCCAGGCGCCTGTTGTCCTCGGCCACATCCAGCAGGGCGCGCTGCAGCCCCTTGATACCTGCGGCGGTCTCCGAGGCGGCCTCCTTGACGAACAGCCTCATGTCCGTGGCAACCTGGTCGTTGCGGGAGCGGGCGGTGTGGAGCCTGGCGCCGACATCGCCCACCTTCTCCACGAGCC
>CAZNMB010000154.1:0-5437 GCA_964574095.1 uncultured Dehalococcoidia bacterium | reverse complement strand
GGCTATGGGGATACGCGAGAGCCTGCAGACCTCGTGGATGTGGACTGGCTCGGCCTTGATATGCTGGAGGAGGAGCGACTCGGTCTCGTCCCCGGGCGTGACCTCCTCCAGGGGAAGCTGCCGCGGTATCATGCTCAGGTTCAGCTCCTCGAGGATGTCCTGCGCGTTTCTGACAAGCTTGGCCCCGTCCTGGATGAGGCGGTTCGTGCCGCGGCTTGCCGGGGAGAGGATGCTGCCCGGCACGGCGAAGACCTCCCGGTTCTGCTCCAGGGCGAGGCGGGCCGTGATCAGAGCCCCGCTGCCCTCGTCGGCCTCGGTCACCACCACTCCCAGAGACAGCCCGGACATGATGCGGTTGCGGCGAGGGAAATGGTCCGCCTTGGGCCTGGTCCCCAGCGGGTGCTCGCTGACAAGAGCGCCCTGGTGCGTGATGGCCTGGGCGATCTTCGCATTCTCAGCCGGGTAGACCAGATCGAGGCCGCAGGCGAGCACTGCGACGGTGCGCCCGCCCGTCTCGAGGGCGGTGCGGTGGGCAACGGTGTCGATACCCCGGGCGAGTCCGCTGACGATTGTGATCTTGTTCTGCACCAGATCGGCCGCCAGCCGCTCGGTCACCTGGCGTCCGTAGATCGAGGCGCCCCTGGTGCCGACCACCGCGATCGCCCATTCATCTTCCGGGGAGAGAGTTCCCCTGACGTACAGCAGGGGAGGGACGTCATAGATCTCCTTCAGCCTTGCGGGGAACAGGGGGTCATTCCAGGTGAGAGCCTTGACCCCGTGGCGCTCCAGCAGCCCTATCTCGGCGTCGGGTGAGACTGTGGGGCGGGCGTCAGCGATGGCCGCTACTGTCTTGGCGTCGATCCCGGCGGCTCTGAGCCCCGACGGACTCGCTTGCCAGGCCGTCTTGAGGTCGCCGAAGTAGCTCTCGAGCTGGGAGAACCTTACGCGGCCTACGCCCTGAATCCGGTTGAACGCCAACCAGTACTTGAGGTCCGACATCTCAGCCTCGCGGTCGGGACATTGTAGCACAGGCCGAGCGGCGAAGGCAACGCGGTTCAAGGGGTGAGCGACTGCTCGAGAGCGGTCCTGACCTTGCGGAACAGGTTGGCCAGATCATCGACGTCCATCCGCGCCGTTTCCGGCGTCAGGGCCAGCAGGAACGGGGGCGCGGACAGGGCCTTGTGCCCGTTCTCTCCGGCCCCGGCCTCGGCCTGAGGCAGCCGGTAGGCCTGCCTCTGCGAGCGGGCCCTTCTTCGGCCCCGCTGCGCGGGCTGCGCGGCGTCGGGGGCGATCTCGATCTCAGCCAGGCGGCAGAGCCTGATAAGGAAGCGGGTAGCCTTGGTGGCCATCTCCGCGCCCAGTCCGCCCTCGGTTACGAAGTAGTTGTAGATGCTGTCTCTGGTGATCTCCTTGGGCTTCAGCCTGTTGAAGGCACCGGAGTAGGCATTGCGGACGATGTCCTGAAGGGCGAGGGTGTAGGTGGCTCCCTTGGTCTTGAGCATGCGGCTGGCCTCGGTGGGCCTGCCGTCGTCGTCGATGAGCTTGAGGAACCTCAGAGCACCGACGACCTTGTATTCGTTGCCGGGGGCTATCCGGTTGACCCGGAGGAAATCGCTGTCGATGCGGGCCGGGGTAGTCCGTCGCAGCAGTTGCAGGGACTGGAGTGTCCCCCTGGTGGGACCGTAGGGCGGGATCAACCCGCGTCCTTCCAAATCGCGTTCTCGAGCAACCATGGCGTCTACCCTCGGACTTCGGCATTTGGGACTGCAGCCAGCAGTCCATGGCGCGATTATACCACGGAAAATGGGGGACTGTCAACAGTCCGTACTTTTCAGTTCCTATTTCCTCGTGATGGTCGCGCCAGCAGCTTCCAAACGGGCTCGGAAAGCCGGACTGTCAAGGGCAAAACGGTCCGCAGTCCCGCCGTTTTCGGGTCGCTTTTGGGCGGATGGACACGCCGCCTGGGGTTAGTCCATGTCCTCGCGCCGACGGACTTCACGGGCGGGCGCGTTGTCGGGCCGCGGAGGGGACTTGACTTCGTTACACGGAACCGTGTATAATGGCGGCATGACGCCGCGAAAGGAAAAGGCAGTCCGTTGGGACGGCCGCCGGGTCCGTGCACTAAGGACTTACCTGGGCGTGACGCAGGAGGAGCTTGCGGAGGAGCTCGGCACCCGCCAGCAGACGATCAGTGAGTGGGAGACGGGGAAGTACCGGCCGCGGGGGACGTCGAGCACCATCCTGGGGGTTGTGGCGGAGCGCAGCGGGTTCAAGTACAGGGCCGGCGGGACGAAACAGCGCTGACGCCCGTTGTGGCTGCGGGGCGACGGGCCGCTGCCGGTGACGGGGGCGGTCGCACGCGGTCACGCGGTGTCGGCGGGACGGAGTTGGCGCAGTGGAGGTAGAGGAGCGCCTGCTGGCCCGCGCGTGGAAGAGGCACTTGATCGGGGCGGAGGCCGTGGTCACCGACTCGGGCCGGGCCCTGAACGTGGTCTATCCGGGCAGGGAGAACAGGGACCGAGGGCCGGACTTCGTCGATGCCATCGTGAGCGGCCCTGACGGGGAGGCGGTCAGGGGGGACGTGGAGATCCACCGCAGGGCGAGCGATTGGAGACGTCACGGACACGATCGCGATCCGCACTACGAGGCGGTCATCCTTCATGTCGTCTGGGATGGCGACGGAGGGGCGGTGGCCCGGAGCGGGAGGAGAATCCCCACACTGAGCCTGTCGGAGGTGCTCCAATGCTCGCCGGACGGTCTTCGCCGCCGCCTGGAGTTGCAGGCACCGCGCCCGGAACCGTGCCGCGACGCCTGCAGTCGGCTCGGGGAGATTGAGATCGGCAGACGCCTCGACGAGGCCGGTGAGGAGCGGTTCAGGACCAAGGCGAGGTCCTTCGCGGCGAGGTTGCGCGGCGAAAGCCCGTCCGAGGTGCTCTATCAGGGTGTGATGCGCGCCCTGGGCTATTCGAAGAACGCAGCGGGCTTCGAGGACCTGGCTCGAAGGCTGCCGCTGGCGCTGCTCGACCGCGCCGCGCGCGGCAAGACCCCTGAGGAACGCACGGAGGTGCTTGAGGCCCTGCTGCTGGGCAAGGCGGGGCTGCTGCCCCGATCTGCCGGCGACGGGCTGTGGCGGGTGTGGAGGCGGGAAGGGGATGGCGAGCCCATGCCGGCATCCTGCTGGCGGAGCTTCCGGGTACGTCCCGAGAACCAGCCGGCGCAGCGCCTGGCCGGCGCCGCCCGTCTGCTGGCGCGCTTCACGGAGACAGGGCTCCTGGAAGAGGTGCTGGGGTGCGTCGCCACAACCGCGGGCACGGAGACGCTCGAACGGAGGTTCACAGTCGGGGCGGCGCGCCCGGATTCGGACAACGGGCGCTGCCTGATAGGAGGGGGGAGGGCGCGGGAGATCGTGGTCAATATCATTCTGCCCTTCGCCTTCGCGTGGGCCGAATCCAGCTCGAGCCCCGGGCTGGCCCGGCGGGCGCTGGCCCTGTATCGAGGGTGCCCCAAAACGGGTGAGTACGGGGCGACCCGCGAGTTGGGCAGGCTGCTGGCAGGGGACCGCGCCTCCAGGGCGGTCAACACCGCTCTCCGCCAGCAGGGGCTGGTGCACATCGACAACGTGTTCTGTCGCCCGCGGGAATGCGCGGTCTGCCCCTTTGGCCGGTGAGCCGTTATGCCAGTGCACTGGTGTAACGGTGCTGCTCAGGATGGCGGGACGAGAGACGGTGCCGGGTCCGGACGCCGGCTCCCGCCGCCTGAGAGGGCCGCCCCGTCTGCCGGGAACCGGGAAACCCGCCTAGCTGCGGCGGCGCTTGCCCGTAAGCCTCTTCGAGAGCAGGCTGCTGCCGGGGTTGCGCTCGTGCTCGTCCAGGCCGGCGCTGACCAGCACACTGACGATCTCGGACTTGTTGCACTTGATCCCCTGCCCCATGAGATGGAGCCACACCCGGTCGAGCTGCGCCAGGTCAGCGGGGTCGAAGTAGAACGTGCCCTTCTCGAATTTCGTCGGCCTGGATGGTGCGCTGGCAGGCTGGTGTACTGGTGTACTGCTGAAGAGGGCGTCGAGGCCCTGCTTCGGTCGCATATCGTCGGCGAGGCGTCTAGCCACGCTTATTCGCTTTGCCATTGAGCACCTCTTTTGCCAATCTGCGGTAGGCGTTGGCGGCGGCTGAGGAACTGCTGTAGGTGAGAATGGACTCGCCCGCCGTCGTCGTATCGGCGAACTTGATCGTCGCCGGGATCGGTATGTTGATCACCTTGTCCCCGTAGTGCTCTCTCAGTTGCTCCACCACCTCTCTGGAGTGCCGGGTCCGCCTGTCGTAGAAGGTGGGCAGTATTCCCATGACGTCGAGGTCGGGATTGAGCCTTCCCTTCACCTTGGATATCGTGTTGAGGATCTGCTGCATGCCCCGGAAGGCGAGGTAGTGCGCCTGGACCGGTATCAGCACCTCGGTGGCGGCGGTGAAGGCGTTGAGCGTGAGCACTCCCAGCGAGGGAGGGCAGTCGAGGAGGATGAAGTCGAACGCCTTCTCCACCGACGCCAGCTTGCCCTTCAGTATGAACTCCCTGCCCGGTTCGTTGATGAGCTCGACCTCCGCGCCCGCGAGGTGGATGTTGCTCGGGGCCAGCTCGCACCCGGTCTGGGTTGTGATGAGTATCTCCTCGATCCCGAGCTCCACATCGCAGAGGACGTCGTAGACGGTCAGCTTCATGCTGTGGACTCCCAGAGCTATCGACAGGGTCCCCTGCGAGTCCATGTCCACCAGCAGGACGCGTGCGCCCAGCTCGTGCAACGCGGCGCCAAGAGAGATGGCGGTGGTGGTCTTGCCGACACCGCCCTTCTGGTTGGCGATTGCGATTACCCTGGCCATGTGTCCGCCTTTCACTGGTGTACTGGTACACCGACTTGCCGGTGAAATTATAGCACGTATTGCATGGCTGTCAACGGAATACCGGGCAACGGCGCCGCTAGCCCAGCTTCAGGCCGGGGAGGACATCGAGGTCCCAGCCGTGCACTTCACCCGCGAGCAGGCGGAAGTGGCCGCAGGACGCGACCATGGCGGCGTTGTCGGTGCAGAGGACGGGCTCCGGGATGAGCACGGGGACCGGAGACCGGCGGAGCATTGTCTCCCGGAGGAGGGCGTTGGCGGCCACGCCGCCGGCGACAATGACCTGTCCCACGCCCTCGCGGGCGGCGGCCGCGCAGGTCTTGGCGGCGAGGACGTCGACCACGGATCGCTGGAAGCTGGCCGCGATGTCCGCGGCGACCTGTTCCGCTCCGGGTACGGCCGGAAGCCCCAACCCCTCCGCGAGACGCACCACGGCGGTCTTGAGTCCGCTGAAGCTGAAATCGTCGCTTCCCTTGAGCCAGGCGCGGGGCAGCCGGTGGCGGGGCGAACCGTTTGCGGCGGCGCGCTCTATGGCCGGGCCCCCCGGG
>CAZNMB010000153.1:0-5493 GCA_964574095.1 uncultured Dehalococcoidia bacterium | reverse complement strand
TGACTGTGAACTCGAACGTTCACGCTCACCCCAACCCTCTCCCGTCGAGGGAGAGGGAATTCGCGAGAGAGTCTGGAGACCGAAGATCGCTGGGGGTAGGTTGAAGCATCTGCTTCAACCCCGCCTGGAGCGGATGCTCCAGGCTACCCCATCTGATGACTACGCGGCTGCCTTCGCAGGCACAGGGTGCGCAGGAATCCAGGCGAAGGGGGGACGTGGATTCCCGCTGCCTGCTTTTGCAGGCACGGGCTTCACGGGAATGACAGGAGACAAGGCCTTCCGCTGGACCAACTGGCCCCATGCCACTCACCCCACTGCTACGGCATCGCCCGAATTGCGATGTTCTGCCACGAGATGTATACTGCATGCAGGCCCTTTTGCCAGGAAACGGAGGCTGAAGCGATGATACCGATGAAGAAGCACTACGACGCGGGGGAGCTGTTCGGGGAGGAGAGGAGGGGGAAGATGGCGTGCACGATGTCAGACTCGTGGTACAACACGAGGGCACGACCCCTGGTCACGGCCGACGCCGAGAAGGTGACCTGCGGCAAGTGTAAGCGCAAGATGGAAAGGGAACGGAGTACGTGAGTACAGGGAACTGGCTTCCGGCTGCCTGCCTTCGCAGTCGAAGCGGTGGGTTCCATTTCATTCCACCCACCCTATGACTGCTCCCCGCTCTCGTCATTCCCGCGTGCGCGGGAATCCACCGCCTCAGACCACGGCCAGGATGGCCATGCCACCGTCATCTTCAAGACCCCGTTCGTGGTGAGCCTGTCGAACCAGGAACGGCTGGTTCACCCTTCGACAGGCTCAGGGCGAACGGTTTCGATCGTGCTTTCAGAGTGATGACGGGGGACAATGCCCCGGCCTGGACCGACTGCCGGTTCCGGTTCATTCCATCCGCCCGACGGCTCCGGGGTGTTGGCGGCAGAGGCTAGAGGGGGACGGCCGCCCCGGGACGCAAGGAGTCTTCGAGGATCTCGGCGAGGTAGGTGCGGATGGGGCACTTGCAGAGGTACCTCATGCCGAAGAACAGCGAGTGCGGGCACGAACCGGCGTCGTTCCGCAGGCAGGGACACAGGCCGTGGAGCGGGCCGCTTCCCGTCTCGCGGAGGTGCTCGGCAACAGCCTGGCGACAGGCCAGAGCGCGCGGGCATCTGAGATGGCCGATGAGGTGTTCAGCTTCAACCTGCTGCTGGACTTCCATGCGGCTTGCTCGTATGGGATATCTCCCTAATCCTCTGAGGCGACAACCATTTTAGACCGCGGGAGCCGCCCTGTCCAGACCCGGGGCCGGGGATTTTCATCTCCAGGGTGCCCCTTTTGTCAACCAAGTGTGACCAATCATAACGATTCCTCCAACCGCTGGCAAGCCCCTCCGCAGAATTGCCTGTTGATATGCACCACCGGGACGGGTATACTTCGGCAAACGAAGCGAAGGAGGCGAAGTCATGGACAGAGTCCCGACCACGTCGTACCTGTGGATATCCCGGCTCGGCGGCTTCGTGGCGATCGGGTGCCTGATCGTCGCCGTGGTCTCGGCGGCGACCGACAGGGTCCTGGTGGCGCTCCCCCGGACCTATGTCGAGATATCGATCGCGGCCTTCCTGTTCGCCATCTGGGCGGTCCTCTATGAGCTGAGGGACCGGGGGCTCAAGAGCAGGTAGAGGGCGAGTCTGGAGTCTGGAGACCGTAGGCCTACTGCTCAAGACTCCCGACTCAAGACTGTGGACTGGTGATTACCCTCACCTAACCTCTCCCGTCAAGGGATAGTCGAGTTTGCGCGATTCGTGTGGCCGGGCGCCGGCCCGGTTGTTGAATGTCGCACTGCCGGATGACGGCGAAAGGAGGAGAAGATGGCGCTGCCGCGACTCTCACTGGAGGGCAAGGTTGCCATCGTTACCGGGGGCAGCAGGGGCATCGGACGGTCGATCGCCCTCGGGTTCGCCGAGGCGGGTGCGGACGTCGTGGTCGCGAGCCGCACCGCCGCCGATCTGGAGAAGGTGGCCGGGGAGATAGAGGGGCTGGGCCGGAGCGCCCTCGCGGTCCCCGCCAATGTCAGCGTCAAGGCCGATGTTGACAGCGTGATCGCGAAGGCGGTGGAGAGGTTCGGCACCGTGGACATCCTGGTCAACAACGCGGCGATGAACATCATGCGGCCCCTGGTCGATCTGCGCGAGGACGGCTGGGACAAGGTGATGAACGTCTGCCTCAAGGGGTACTTCCTCTTCAGCCAGGCGGCGGCGAAGGTGATGATGGAGAAGCAGCGCGGGAACATCATCAACATCGCGTCCACGGGCGCGGCGAAGGCAGCCGTGGGGCTGGGGGCGTACGGGATCGCCAAGGCCGGAGTGGTGATGCTTACCCAGATCCTCGCCGTGGAGCTGGCCCGCTACAACATACGCGTCAACGCCGTCGGCCCGTCACTGGTGCGGACGAAGTTCAGCGAGCCGATGTGGGCCAACCCGGACGGCCTCAAGGCGCTGGAGGCCACGATACCCCTCGGGCGCATCGCCGAGCCGGAGGACATCATGTCGGTGGCGCTGTTCCTCGCCTCGGACGCTTCCAGCTACGTCACCGGGCAGACGATGTACGTGGACGGCGGCACACTCGCGTAAGCACGCTTCCACGATGCCCCCTACTGCGGGCTATCGGGCCTGGGAGCATCCCCGGCAGGCGCCTGTCCGATCGTATTCCTTCCTCAGCACCTCGCGCCTGATGCGGTTCAACTCGCTGCCGTTCCATGTCTCCCGCAGCGGGGTCGCCCTCGCGTTGCCCACAACCGAAGCGCGGTTCCAGTCATGGCAGCAGACGACGCAGTCTCTGTTTTAGAGGACGTTCATCTGGCAGAAAGGCAGCGTGCAGCCGGCGATGCCGCTCGAGGAGACTAGGATACCGAGAAGCCCAGCAGCACGGTGCTGATGGAGCCGGTGAGGGCGATGGTGAGCTCGGAGAGGGCGTCCACGAACGACAGGCCGCAGCCGGTGAGGGTTACGTCCACCCCGTTGAAGCCGCAAGCGCTGTTGGCGTCCGTCCACCCGGGGGTGGCGAACGTGTCCAGCGCCGAGTCCAGCAGGACCATCAACGCCGCTGTGATCTTGGTAATGGCTGGCATCGGACTTCCTCTCGAAGACTGCCCCAGGCGTTGCGGCAGGTGCCCGAGCGCCTGAGGTGCAGCGTAGCCTAGCAGGCTCCCCGCCTTATGTAAACGGAGCAGAGCGTTCTTCCGTGAGCTTCTCCTCCCGATCCTGCGCCGCTCGCCAGTCGTGGTTGACCGGACGGGCTGTGGTTGAACGAAGGCCGGGAGACGCCGTAGAATGGGGCAAGGCGCGCTCGGGTCGAAACGGAGCGTCGCCGGCAGCGGGATGGGGCGAGACGTGCTGCAGCCTGATGTTCACGGTGGCACCGGACTCCTCGAGGAGGCCCTGAGGGCGTTTCCGGAGCCGTACGAGGTGAGCCACTCTCTGGCGGCGGTCCTGGACGCCGCTTGCGGGAGTGGGGCCATCACCTACTCCGAGGTGGAAAGCGCGGGCGGGAGCATGGCTGAGGACGTCCTCCTGGTCGCCTGGAGATGGAAGCTCCTGCTCCCGATGAGGACTTGCCGGAGCGGCGAGTGGGACGACCGCGTGCTGGTGGCGGGCCCCGGCGAGGTCTACCAGGTGCCGAACATCGTCCGCTACCTGGTGGAGAATGCCCGGCGCACCGGTCGCTGGAGCCCGCGCAGAGCGGTGACGGACCTGTTCCGGGCCATGGGGGAGCCGGCGTGGCAGCGGATGCCCGATCTTCTCAGGGGAATGCGCGAGAGAGGCGGAGGGTGCAGGGTGGACGCCGTTCAGATAGGTAGAGCCTGTGGTGAGCTTGGTCTGGAAGGCAGGGTGGACAGTCTGATCGCCGTGATGAAGGGGAGCGGCGCCATGAGCCCGAGGCTCGCTCCGATCGCCGAGGTCGCGAGGGCTGGGTCGCCCCTCTACGAGCTGAATCCGTGCCTCTTCGTAGGTACGGGGCTGGGGGGAGGCGAGTCACTCTCCCGGCTCGCCAGCGCCCTCAGCGGGCGGTTCGCTGAGGCGGAAGCCCGCGACCTCGCCCGGCTGCTCTGGCAGAGCTGGGGCCCCGGGAGCGCATGCTACGCGGACCTGGATGTGGCCCCCGAATCGAAGGACGACGCGATCCTCCTCGCCTGCGAAGAGAGATTGCTTCTTCCGGTGAGGTCTGTCGGCGGGTCGGCGTGGGTGGACCGCGTACTGAGCTTCGCCGACGACGAAACGTACCGGATGCCCCATGTGGTGACGCTGCTGGTGGAGAGGGCGATGGGGACCGGGCGATGGGACTTCCCCGCGGCGGCTGCTGATGCCCTGACGGAGTCCGGCGAGAGCGCCGCTGGCCGCGTGGTCGAGCTTCTGTACCGGCTGAGGTCCGTGGCGCCCATACGCGAGGTGGACATCGGCGTCATGCAGGCGGTGAGCTCCGAGCTCGGCATGGACGTGGACATGCATGATATGCTCGACAGGCTTGTACGATCCGGCATAGCCAGTCCCAGCACCCAACGTTCGCTGTACGCGGGCGCGGCGAAGTTCGAGATGCACCCCTGTCTGTACTGGGAGGGGGGAGAAGGGTCGGGATGAAGGAATCAGGCGCGATGTTCCTGGTCAACGGGGAGGGGAAGGTCCTCCTCGTGCACCCCTCCGGCGCGTTCAACCGGGACGCTCCGTGGATGCCGCCCAAGGAGGAGCGGGAGCCGGGCGAGACACCGCTGGAGGCGGCGCGGCGCGCGGTCGCGGAGGAGCTTCACCTGCCGCCCGATTCCTATGGGGTGGTGGCGGAGCTGGGGCCGGTCACCTACAGGTCGAGGGCGAAGAGGGTGTGGTGCTTCCAGGCGCGCTATCAGGGAAGGGACGAAGACGTCCGGCTGGACTGGGAGAACGACCGCTGCGGGTGGTTTGCGCCGGGGGAAGCGCGGGGCGTCGTCAAGGAGGAGTTTGTGCCCCTGCTCGATTCGCTGACGCGCTGAGGGGCCAAACGCAGCAGAAGGACCGCGACACCGGTTCGCCCGATATGTCGCGGCCCTTCCGCCGCATCGGCAAAGGGCAAGCGCGGGTGAAGGTGACGGTCAGGCTGGAGCCGCGCCCGCCGCTGGCTCACTGTCGTCCACCACGATCTTCAGGACTCTCCCCGAAGGGAGCACGTAGACATATTTCTTCAGCCTTGATGCGGACGGCCTATGGGCCTCGGCGGGGGTTTCAACCTGGTCGCGTTGCTCCGCAACGGGGTTCATCGACCTCAACCTCCTCACTCGCCATTGTGCACGGACGCGGTGAGTCCCGCAATCCTACGTGCGTACCTATTCCGGCTTACTTTGGTCAGGAGATGTCGGCGGTACAGTCGTACGGCGAGCGAGATATGAGGCTTGCCACGGTGCACTCCGTTGGTATATAATGATGTCCCTTTGGCGTACCCTTGGCTTGGGTCCCACTATGGGCTTTCGTGCAGAACCGG
>CAZNMB010000152.1:2326-5511 GCA_964574095.1 uncultured Dehalococcoidia bacterium | reverse complement strand
CTGTTCTGCGGCAGGCTGAAGATGTCGCCGGGCGCGCCCGTCTGAAGCAGCTCACCGTCCACGATCACTCCCATCCTGTCAGCGAGCCGCTGCGCCTGGACCATGTCGTGCGTGGACAGTATCACCGTCGTTCGCAGCCCTCGAATGACCTCGGAGAGCAGCTTCTCCACGTTCGCTGTAGCTACGGGGTCGAGGTTCGCCGTCGGCTCATCCAGCAGCAGCAATTCGGGTTCGAGGACCATGGCCCGCGCCAGGGCCACCCTCTGCGTCTCTCCGCCCGACAGGGTGCGGGCATGCCTCTTCTCATAGCCCGCCAGGCCGACGGTCTGGAGCGCGTGCTCGACGCTGGCCCGCAGGGCGGGCTTCTTCTGCTTCCTGATTCTCAGGCCGTACGCGACGTTGTCGTGGACGGTGGCGTTGAACACGGCTGGCTTCTGGGCGACCATCGCGATCCTTCTCCGCAGCCTCACCCGGCCGCTCCCCGAAGCAGGCACGGCCTGTCCGCCGAAACGCATGCTGCCGGATGCCGGCCTGTCGAGGAGGCCGATGAGGCGGAGGAGAGTGGTCTTGCCCGACCCGGTGGGGCCGATGATCACGAAGGTCTCCCCCTTCCGGACCTCCAGGTTGATGTCTCTGAGGATGTCGGTGCCGCCGAATCGCTGGTACAGCCCCTTGATCTCGAGCAGCATGACCTACCTCTGCAACGACCGGCTCGCGCGTAGCTGGAACCAGCTCGGCACGATGATGACGACGAGCGCGACCGCTAGCAGGATCAGTCCCAGTGCCATCGACGTCTCGAGGTTGCCCTGGCCCGTCTCAAGAGTTATCGCCGTCGTGAGTATCCTCGTGTAGCCTTTGATGTTGCCGCCGAGTATTATCGCCGCGCCGACCTCCGAGAGCGCCCGCCCGAAGCCGATGAACACCGCGGTGAGGACGGCATACCTGGCTTCGAGCAGGACGGTCCGGGCCATCTGAATCCTGCCCGCGCCCAGCGACAGGGCGGTGTCTCTCAGCTCGGGCCCGACGCCGCTGAGGGCTGAGACCGTCAGGCCGATGACGAGCGGCAGGATCAGGATCGTCTGCCCGATCACCATCAGCGTGGGCGTGAACATCAGGTCCATGAAGCCGAGGGGGCCCGGGCCGGTGAACCAGAGGTACACCAGCAGGCCGACGAGGACAGTGGGCAGGGCATAGAATGTCTGCAGCACGGTCACCAGGGTGCCTTTGCCCCTGAATGTGTTGAAGTGGATGAGGCAGGCTATGGGAACCGAGATGAGAGCCGCAATGCAGGTGGCGCTGAGGGAGACCGCCAGGGATCTGGCCGTGATCGACCAGACCTCGGCGTCTCCCGTGAAGATCAGCTTGACGGCGAGGCTGAAAGCGTGAAGCAGTTCCGACATCGCGGTCTAGAGGTCCTGGCCGGCACAGGGGGTGAACAACTGGCGGCCGTATTCCTCGACCCCGTAGTCTCCGATGAGTTTCTGCGTCTCGTCAGAGGTGAGGAAGTCCACCAGGTTGTTCGCCATTTCCGGCTGGCTCGTGCTCGTCGTGGCGATCACCGAGTAGACGTTGAGCAGGACATCGCCTTCGTCTACGACGGGCTCAAGGTTGAGATCGCCCTGGTATGCCAGGAACGTGCCGATATCGCTCAGCGTGTAGGCGTCCTTCTCGTCGGCCAGCACCAGGGTTGGGCCCATGCCGCTGCCGCCCTCGATGTACCAGCCGCCCGAAGCCTCCACGTCTGCGTATGCGTAGCCCGCGCTGGCCCAGATCGCCTTCTCCTTGGCGTGAGTGCCCGAGCCGTCCCCTCGCGACACGAACTTGACGTCAGGGTCCGTCTGGCCCTCCGCCATCAGCTTCTTGAAGGCATCCTCCGGGCTCAGGCCGCTGATGCCAGCGGGGTCGGACGCCGGCCCCACGATCAGGAAGTAGTTGAAAGCGAAGGGCACTCGCTCAACGCCGTACCCGTCCGCCACGAACTGCAGCTCGCGGCTCTTGTCGTGCACCGCTATGACGTCCACGTCACCCCTCGTGCCCCACTCGATCGCCTTGCCCGTCCCCGCGTAGAGCACGTCCAGCTCGACGTCGTACTTGTCCTCGAACTTCGGCTCCAGGTACCCCCAGAGTCCGGTATCGTAGAGGCTCGTGGTTGTCGCCACTCGCAACCTGTTCTTGGCCTGCAGCGCCGATACCCCTCCCTCGCCGCATCCAACGAGCGTGCCGAGAAGGCTCGCGATAACGACAGCCAGGGCAAAGACCGTCAACAGCTTTCTCATTGTGGTCATACCTCCGATCATTAGCGGTTGGAATCAATGAGGAAGTGCGAATCAGGTCGGAGGGCCTGTGGTGAGGCGCAAGGAAGGCGCCCTCTTGCGAAGGGCGCCCACAGATAGTCGGAGCTGTGCCATTTCGTTCTCCTTTCCTAACACGGGAGGCATCGCAGTTTCCCGCGGTACCCTTCGGCCAGCCTCCGTAGGCATCAGCCCTTAGGAGTGAAGGCTCGGAGAGCTTGTTCAGCTGTGCAGGATTATATCACAGCGGGAAAGCGGGGGGCAAGCTCGCTAGTCGGGCGGCTCGATCGTAATCGGCTGGTTGAAGTCGAAGTAGCGCCTTGTGCTGAGGCTGGTGTTCCATGTCTCTTCGCCTGTATCAGGATCGAGGGTTGGGAAGCGGACGTCCACAGTCAGTTGACGTATGTGCTCGTCATCGTCGATCCACAGCTCGACAAAGAACTGCTGTCGGCGCTGAAGATCGAGGATTTCTGGTGGCGGCGTCGGGACGTCCGGCTGTTCCTGCCCTCTCCTTTCGATGACCATGTCCGTGTAACCATCCATGTCCACACGCCCGCGGAAGTGCGAGCAGTTGACCCCATCGACGTACTCGGCGGGCAGCTTCTCCAGGTCGATCAGCCAGTCAAGGTACTCAAGCTCCCTTGCCGGGGACACGTTCACTATCACGGCCCAAGTGCTATTTCCGTAGGGTGTCGGGCTGGGTGCAGGCGTAGATGGAGGCCGTGTTTCCCTGGGGCCTACAAGTGTGCCGGACGCAATGGTGCCTGGCGACGCTGTTGAAGCGGCTGCCGGGGGCGTGGGCGGCGCCCCCTCCGGCGTGGGAGCATCGGTGGAGGTCGGGTGTACTGTGGCGGCGGGATGAGCCAGGGTCGGGGGAGGGACGGGCTGGCGCTG
>CAZNMB010000152.1:0-2316 GCA_964574095.1 uncultured Dehalococcoidia bacterium | reverse complement strand
TAGCCGGTGATGCCGCGTGCGTAGGTGGCGCGGATGGGCGGGACGGGCTGGCGCTGAGTCCGCACTTGGCACTCTTGCCATGCTGGGCTGTCCGAGCTGCGAATGTAGCCCTTGTTGCCGATGACCATCCACTCTGCCCAGCCGGGCCGACAGCCCCGGCTTGATACTACGATGACGCTGACGTTGCCTGCTGTGGTGTGGTTGCCCCCGTTGACCGAGAATACTCTGTCGCCGCCGTTCGCGACGGTGTTGAGGAATTCCTCCAACTCGCAGCCGGACGGGGGCTGCACTGGATCGGAGTCCCAAGACGGCGCTTCGGCCCCACAGCTCGTGGTGTACCTCACGTGGAAGTCATCCCCCACGTGCTCCGACTTGGTTGACGATTGAACGGTGCGGCCTTCGACTTCGCCGGTCGAATTCCCCGTCGAACGGTACGACCACGCCTCGTCGGTCTTGACCAGGGCCCTGGCGATCACGTCCTTCCAGCCTGCGTCTCCGCCGCAGGCGATGGCGGGCACCGAGAGCAAGAGAATCAGCACGATTGCCACGACGAGCTTCACTGGGGACTCACCTCGGGCCGGCGGCGGGTGTCCGGTCCTGAGGCTGTTCGTCGGCATGACACTCGCTCGCGCACATCACTGGAAATCAGCTAGCGATGACCGTCCACGATTATATGCTAACGTCTCGGCGGAGGACTGTCAATCTCTCTGCGTGCGCTCGAACTCCAGGCGGAGTACGCGCCTTGTGGACGGGGTGACCCGGGCGCGGTGGTCGATGCGCCAGCCCGCCACCCAGACTATGTGCTGCGGCGAGCACACCAGCGGCACGCGATCGCGCCAGTGGCGCGGTATCCTGGCGTCCACCATGAAGTCCTGCAGCTTCTTCTCGAACTCGACGCCCAGCGGCTGGAACCGCTCGCCCCGCCTCCGTCCGCGCACCGTGAGCAGGTCGCCGGCGACATCGAAATCGAGGCAGGCCTTGAAGTCGCCTTCGTCGGGGCGGGCCGGACGGCGGTCGAGGATGCTGCTGCGGACGAGCCAGCCGCCGACGTCGGTCTCGCCGGGGATGTTGAGCCGGTGCTCTCCCCCCAGCGGCGGAAGGGGACAGGTCTCGGTCCCCGTTGCCGTGAGCAGCCCGTGGTCGTAGCCGGTGTGGAACGTCACTCCACGGGCAAGCGAAAGCCTCTTCCCGGCGGGTCCGGACATGGCGTTGACGACGCTCTCGACGTGGACCGCTTCGATGTCCCGAAGGTCACCGAGCAGGCGCTGCAGCGCCGAGCGCACGAGGTGGCGCCGGAGGGACGGGTGGAGCGCCGCGAACCCGGCCCTGTCGATGGCCACGCCGTCCGGCCGCTCTGTCGCCGTGGAGCCCCAGAGCCGGGACACCTGTTCCTCGATGTAGGCCAGGTCGGCGTCGGCGGCGCGGGCCGCGCGCAGCAGGGCTTCCTCAATATCGGGGTTGTACTCGCGCAGCGCCGGCAGGAGCCGGGAGCGGACTTGGTTCCGAAGCTGGTCGGGCACCTGGTTCGAAGAGTCTGTTCGGGGCGAAAGTCCTCTCGCCTCGCAGTAGGCCTCGATCTCCGCCCTCCTGGTCTTGAGAAGGGGCCTGATAACCGTAATACCGGCGCCGTCGGCCATGCGCCTGGCGCTGCGGGGCTGCATGCCCCTCAGCCCGGCCAGTCCGGTGCCTCGGATCAGGTGCATCAGCACAGTCTCGATCTGGTCATCAGCGGTGTGGCCCACCGCGACCGTGCTCGTACCGCTGGAGCGCGCGACGTCGGCGAAGAAGGCGTACCTGACCTCGCGGGCGGCCTCCTCCAGAGACAAGCGGTGCCGCCGCCGGTAGGCGGAGACGTCACGCGCCTCGATTGTGGCGGGCAGCCCCAGCTCCCGCGCCAAGCTGCGGACGTACTCAGCGTCGGCGTCCGATTCGGCGCCGCGAAGCCGGTGGTTGAGGTGAGCGACGTGGAGGTCTACGCCAAGCCGACGCCTCAGGCCCGTGAGAACGTGCAGCAGGCACAGGGAATCGGGCCCCCCGGAGACGCCGACCACGATGGTCCCGCCCGCGGCGACCAGGTCGTTGCGCCGGATGAAGTCGAGGACCCTTCCCGGCAGCGGGCGGGGGCGGCTCATGCGGCGCTCTCCCTCAGGTGACAGGTATCGTTCATCGTGACGAGCACTATCCTCGACGGCTCGAAGTCCAGTGTGCACAGGGAGGCCAGTTCCACTCGCATCCTCCGGCACTCCGAGATGCTCTGGCCGAGGACCTTGCAGAGTGCCGTCAGGATTGAGAAGAAATGGCTGACCACGACCACCA
>CAZNMB010000151.1:0-5558 GCA_964574095.1 uncultured Dehalococcoidia bacterium | reverse complement strand
TTGTCAGCGGGGACGGGTCGCTCGGATTCAACATCATGGAGTTCGACACGGCGGTGCGCCACGCGGTCCCGTTCGTGTGCGTCGCCGTCAATGACCAGGCGTGGGGAATGATCAAGCACGGCCAGGAGATCTCATACGGCGCGGACCGACTCGTCGGTTCGGAGCTGGGTCTTGTCCATTATGAGAAGGTCGTGGAGGCTCTGGGCGGCCACGGGGAGCTGGTGCGACATGATGAGGAGATCGTGCCCGCCCTGCAGAGGGCGATCGGCTCCGGCAAGCCGGCGCTGGTCAACGTGCTCACCGACCCGACGGTGACCAGCCCGGCAACATTCATGCTCGCCGAGGGCCTGAAGATGCAGTAGGACGGGGCGCCGGGACCAGGGCCCCGGGCAGCGGGCAGGCCCGCGTGTCGAATTTCAAACCAGCACCGAGAAGGAGGTAGCCATGGAAGCGAAGAAACAGGAGCAACAAACGCGCGCGGCCGGGGTGCTCGATCCTCAGGTAGCCGGCTTCTTGCAGTCGCTGGCCAAGATGAATGTCGCTCCTTTCAGCGCCCAGACGCTGCAGCAGGCGAGGGACATGGGGAAGGCCATGACGGCCCTGCTCGCGCCCGCGGAACCCGTAGCGAAGTGTGAGGACTCGACAATACCCGGCCCGGCGGGACGGATTCCAGTGCGGACCTATACCCCCGAAGGGGAAGGCCCGTTCCCGATACTGGTGTTCTACCACGGTGGCGGGTTCGTCATCTGCGACCTCGACACTCACGACAACTCCTGTCGCTCGCTCGCGAATGGAGCGTCCTGCATCGTGGTCTCGGTTGACTACCGGCTCGCTCCCGAGCACAAGTTCCCCGCGGCTGTCGAAGACGCCTACGCCGCCCTCGAATGGGTAGCCGCCAACGCGGCGAGCATCAATGGTGATCCTTCCCGCATCGCTGTCGCCGGAGACAGCGCCGGAGGCAACCTGGCGGCCGTGGTCCCTATCATGTCCCGCGATCGAAGGGGCCCCCGAATCGTGTACCAGTTGCTGATGTACCCTGCCACGGACCTGGCTTCTGACGAGCCCGGCTCATTCCGCGACTGCGCCGAGGGCTACATGTTCACCAGAGCGGATGCACAGTGGTTCCGAGACTGCTATCTCAGGTCGGAAGACGATGCCCGGAACGTCCTTGTGTCCCCATCGCTGGCGGACGACCTGCGCGGCCTGCCGCCCGCGCTCGTGATAACGGCCGAGTTCGACGTCCTCAGGGACCAGGGTGAGACATACGCGAAGCGCTTGAGAGAGGCCGGTGTGCCCGCGAAGTGCACGCGCTACGAGGGCATGATCCACGGTTTCATGCTGATGGACGGGATCCTGAACCGGGCCAGAGATGCGATGGCCGAAGCCACCGCCGCGCTGCGGCAGGCGTTCCAGGTAGCCGGCGAGGGCAGGGCCTAGCCCCGCTGATAGACCACTCCACTGCCTCCCGGAGGGAAGGTGAACTCGATGGCGTCGTAGTCGCACACGGTGTAGCACGACGCGCATTCCGTGCAGAACCTTCTGTAGTCCGGCTCCAGTACGGCCTTGCCGTCGCGTATCTTCCACAGGTCCATCCCGCAGATTATGACGCAGTTCTTGCAGCCCACGCACTTCTCGGGATCGACCGATATGAAATCGACGGGTGACTCGATCACCGTGACCAGGCCCCTCTTGTTCACAGCGTACTTCTCCACGTCTAGTTTCCTCCTGCAGCCGGCGGCATCATGGCCTGAAGCATAGGCGCCATGCCCTTCATTCCGGCTATGAAGCTCGTGATCTTTCCCCGAGAGGCCTCCTCGGTTATCGGGAAGTAGTAGCGGGCCAGAAAGAGCAGTTGCGGGATCATGTCCACCAGTATCGCCGGCACCCTCAGCATCCCCTGTGCGTGCGGCTCGGCCATCGTCAGCATCCCGTAGAACATCGCGTCGGCCAGGTTGTCGAAGAGGTCGTAGAAGGTCTGCGACGTCCATTCGGCGAAGAAGTCTCTCAGCACCGCGCCGGCGGTGAAATCGACGCCCACCGGAGACACCTTGAGCTCCTCCATGTACTGCTTCAGGTAGGCCTTGGAGAAGTCCCTGTCGGCATGCGCCCGCACGGCCACCTGGGCGGCGAGCCTCGACGAGTACATGGCCTGCCACACGCCTTCGGCCATGAACGGCTCCGGCACCCCCGCGGAGTCACCGGTGAGCATCAGCCCGTTGGCGTAGATCTTCTCGTTGAAGGACTTCAGCCAGGGCAGGAAGTGCAACTGGAACTCGCGGGGCCGGGCGCGGGTGGCCTTGATCAGCCTCTGCACGAAGTCCAGTTGGACATTGTCCATAACCGACTTCGTGGACAGGTTGCGCCCCGCGTCCACCTCGCTCTGGAGCGTCTTGGCCGGACGGGAGCCGACGTGGAAGCCGCCGCGGAAGACGCAGACGTATCCGCCCCGGTCCGGTCCCATGAAGATGTGAACGTTGGTGTCGCCGCAGTATTCGGCGATCCGCTCCGGATCACCCTCGAAATCGACTGTGGCAAGCACCGTCACCTGGTCTTTGTCCCATTTCTTTCGCAGCCCCGCCTTCCTGGCGATCAGAGAGTGAGCGCCGTCGGCGGCTATCACCACCGGCGCCCGATACTCGTTGCCCTGGTGATCGATGACGCCGGCGATTCTCTCCCCGTCCCGGAGCACATCGGTCGCCAGGGTGGCAAGCTTGAACTCCGCCCCCGCCGAGGTGGCCCGCTCCGCCATCCACTGATCGAACTCGGGCCGGTACATCATCTGGACCATGTACTCGCTCGCCTGGGGGTAGCTGCTGCGCCGGGGCGGCGTCAATCCCCAGGTCATGCGGTCGGCGTTGGATGGCACCGGGTCCGGGATGTGCATCACGCCAAACTTGGTCGGCCACAGCGAAGGCACATCCAGGTCCTTGATGTAGTCGAAATCGCGCGCTGCCTTGGGCGAGAGGCCGAAGCCCGAGGAGTTCTTCTCGCCGCAGAAGCGGCCTCTCTCCAGGACAACAACGTTGAGGCCGCTGTCGGCGGCTTCCTTGGCCGCGGCGCTGCCCCCGGGGCCGCCGCCTACCACGATCAGATCATAGCCAGCCATATGCCCCTCCTTTCAACACCTGATGTGGCTGCAGGTTGTCGCTTGGTGTCACAGCACTTCGCTGCCGTATCATTCCTCCGGAGGTGAGTACGCTGTCGGGTCTCCCGTGCCGTTGGGATCGAACTCCTTCTTGATCTTGCGCAGCCATTTGTCGTAGTTGTAGCAGGCCGGGCCAAACGCGCCGTGCTTGCCCTCCCCCACCTGCGATATCTGGAAGATCGGCGTCCCCAGACTCTTGTCCAGACAGGCCTGGTTCGACTCGGCGAGGTACTGGAAAGCGCCCTCGGCCGACTCGTCGTCGTGGTGGTCATACATGATCAGCATCTCGGTATAGGCGAGGTGTCCCTGGTCAAACACCAGCGTCGCCGAGTTGTCCCCGCCGTCATCCATGATAACGCCTTTCCGAATGTACTTGTCCTTAAGCTCCCTCCCCACCCTGATCTCGTTCATGGCGAGGTCAACAGTGTCCATGCCGCCGAATGAGGTGTTGAAGCCACCGGTTGTGCGGAAGCACGACCTGACGACGCCGTCCACCTTGACCACGGCGGTTGACGTCTGCTCCTGCATCTCGGGGGTCTCCGATACGGGCGACGCCTGGCCGCCGGTCTCCTCCAGGACCTGCGCCAGCACCTTCTGCTGGTATTCGAACTCCCTCTCGGAGTTGGCGAAGACGACGAACAGGAAGGAATACTGGAGCATCGCCTGAAGGATCCCGCTGTTCCAGGTGTTCACGTAGTCCGCGCCGGCGGACATCTGAAGGCCGACGAAGGACGGGCTCAGCCGTGAGATGAAGTAGCCGATCTCCGCCTCGCCCAGCTTCCGCGCCGCCTCACCGAGCTGCTCCAGCGTCGGGAAGTTGAACAGGGAAGCCTTGAAGTACTTGAGAGGCTCCTTGAGCACGTAGTTCGGGGGCGCCTTTCTCATCTCCAGCTCCGCCGGGCCGTTCCAGTGGAACAGCTTGACCGCGCACTTGGTGAACACCCCGAGCCCACCCCACGCCCCTTCCCAGCCGCGCATGATGCCGCGAAGGCTGGGCCCCGGCCCGTCGCCGCAGAACCAGCCCGACCCGGTGGCCGGTGATCCCAGCCGGAGCACGTCGCCCGTGGGCAGGACCCATTCCACCCCGAGGAGGTTCCGGCCGCTGTGGCCCATGCTCAGGCCGTCGGGCCCGTAGCCGGCCACGGAGGTTGCGCTGGCGAGCACCGACGTGTTGGCTCCCGCGCCGATGATGTGGCAGTTGAGGCCCTTCCTCATCGCCTCGACCTGGAGCTGCGCGCAGATGACATGGGGCTCGACGACCGCATACATGTTCTTCTCGTCGATCTCGAGGATGCGATTCATGCGCCTCAGGTCGAGCGACACCGCCCCTTCGACCCCCGGCAGGTTGTGTATGCCCCATCCGGTGCTCATGGCCTTGAAAACGATGCGGTGCCGGTTGCATATCTTGACTATGGCGATGACCTCCTCCGCGCTCCCGGGCATGAGCACCGCCGCGGGCGGGAAGTCGGCCCAGACGCCCTTCTTGCACCCGAAGGGTTGGTACGTGTAGGACATGAGGACCGCCGGATCGTCAGAGATGTTCTCCGGCCCGATCGCATTCTCAAACTCGCCGTATATGTCCTTCCGAAGGGTCATGATCGCCTCCTGCGCTTCCTTGCCTCCGCCGGGTGGCTACAGCGCCATTCTCAAGAACTCCACGACATCGTAGACCTCGAGGCTGCCCCCTGATACAGCGATGGCGTCCTTGAAGTTGCGCTGGCACCAGGGACAGGCCGTGACGATGGCCTCGCCGCCGACGTACTTGGCTTCCTCAATGCGCTCCGAGGCAGTCCACAGCGCGAAATCGTTCATCGCCTGCTTCACGCCCGATCCGGCGCCGCAGCACCAGGCCCACTCCATGGTCCGCTCCATTTCCACGAGCTCGACGCCCGGAACGCTCCTGATGATGTTGCGGGGAGGCTCGTAGATCCCATTCCAGCCGCGATGCACCACCTTCTCCGGCTCCCTGATGATGAACTGCCCGAGCACCTTCTTCTCCTCGCCTTTCCACGGAACATATGCCTCCGACTTGCGGCCCAGGTTGCACGGGTCATGGTAGGTGACCCGCGCGGGGAACTTCCTCGCCGGCTTGAGCTTGCCCTCCCTGACCAACTCATCAACGTACTCGGTAATGTGCAGCACCTCGAACCGCATCTCCTTGCCGAGGAGCGGGTACACGGACTTCATGACTCCGAAGCAGCAGGCGCAGGATGTGATGACCCTGCTCGCACCCGCGGCGTTCCAGTCGTCGATGTTGCTCTCGGCGAACTTGATGAACTCGCCCTGGAATCCCAACTGGAAAGCGATGCCGCCGCAGCATGACTCCTGGCTTCCCCTGATCCCGACATCGACCCCGGCTTCCTGCAGCAGCAGCACGGTGTCCCTGGCTACCGGCGACAGCTCGGGGTCATAG
>CAZNMB010000150.1:0-5567 GCA_964574095.1 uncultured Dehalococcoidia bacterium | reverse complement strand
TCTCGCCGGGGACGTCGTGCCCCGTGGTCGAATCCATAAAGGGCAGCGATTTCTGCCTTCTCGTGACTGAGCCCACGCCGTTCGGGCTGTACGACCTCGCGATGGCGGTGGACGTGGTGCGGCGGCTCGAAATCCCGAGCGGCGTGGTGCTCAATCGCGTCGGGGTGGGGGATACGGGGGTGGAGGAGTACTGCGCGAGCCAGAACATACCCATCCTGCTCACAATCCCGCTGGACGCGCGGATTGCACAGCACTACTCGCGGGGGATAGCTCTGGTCGAAGCTCTGCCGGAATGGCGGGGACGGTTCTTGGAGCTTCTGGAGAGGATCAGGGGCATGGTCAGGGATCGCGCCCGGCGCTAGAGCGGAGGACAGGAAATGAGAGAGGTCGTAGTGCTCAGCGGCAAGGGCGGGACAGGCAAGACGAGCCTGGTGGCGTCCTTTGCCGCCATCGCCGGCGGCAAGCTCCTCGCCGACTGCGACGTTGACGCCCCGGACCTGCACCTCCTGCTCAGTCCCGCGATCGAGGAGGAGAACGAGTTCTGGAGCGGCCGCGTCGCCGCAATCGATGCCGGCAAGTGCACCGAGTGCGGCCTCTGCCAGGACCTGTGCCGCTTCGATGCCATCAAGGAGTTCAAGGTCGATCCCATGTCGTGCGAGGGCTGCGGTCTCTGCTACCGCGTTTGTCCCGAAGAGGCTATCGCCATGCGCGACTGCCTGTCAGGGCACTGGTTCGTCTCCAGGACCCGCTATGGCCCTCTTGTCCATGCTAAACTGGGAGCAGCCGAGGAGAACTCGGGCCGGCTGGTGGCGGTGGTGAGGCAGCACGCCAGGTCGCTCGCCGAGGAAGAGGGCCTGGACTTGATCATCACCGACGGCCCTCCGGGCATCGGCTGTCCTGTGATCTCGTCGCTCTCCGGGGCGGACCTGGCGCTCCTGGTGACCGAGCCTACGTTGTCAGGGATACATGACCTGGAAAGGGTCCTGGGCGTATGCAACCACTTCGGGGTGCCGGCTGTAGTCTGTGTCAACAAATACGATATCAATGAGCAGAACGCGCGCCGCATCGAATCGTTCTGCACGGATTTCGGAGCGGAGGTGGTATCCAAGATTCCGATGGACAACGTGTTCACCGAGGCTCTGGTCCGAAGAGTCCCGGTTGTGGAATACGCCGGAAACGGCGTTTCCGCGGAGATACGCCGGCTGTGGGATGCCGTTGTGGCGAAACTCGGGTGACAGGGAGGAGAACGATGCCGATCTACGACTTCAGATGTGCGGACTGCGGCGCGTTGTCGGAGGTACTCGTGCGCGGTGCGGAAGGCCAGGGCGTGCGGTGCCCCGACTGCGGGAGCGAGAAGATGGACAAGCTTGTCTCGGCTTCGTATATTATCAAGACCGGGCAGCGAGAGCCGGGCACAACGTGTTGCGGCAGCGCGGAGCGTTGCGAGACCTCGCCCTGCTCGACGGGCGGCACCTGTCGCAGGGCGTAGAGAGCGAGAGCAGGATAGGAGGTGTTATCATGAGGTACGCTGTACCGATGACCGATGGCAAGCTGGCGGCCCACTTCGGCCACTGCGAGCACTTCGCCATCATCGACGTAGACGAGGCAGCGAAGACGATCGTGCGCAAGGAGATCGTCGCGTCGCCCGGCCACCAACCGGGATTCCTTCCCGGCTGGCTGGCGGGGGAGGGTGTCACCGCGGTCATAGCCGGCGGCATGGGGATGAGGGCTCAAGAGCTGTTCACCCAGAGCCGCATACGTGTCATCGTCGGAGCCCAGGGAGACGATCCCGAACAGGTGGTCCTGGACTGCCTGCGGGGCACTCTGGCAACGGGCGACAACATCTGTGATCACTAGCGCCGATAACCGGCGGCAACAAGAGGAGGACGGACCGTGACAATCGAAGACCGGATAAGGGAGAGCCTTGACGACGTGCTGGTGCCGGGTGCGATGCGCAGCCTGGCCAAGCTCAACCTGATAGGCGACATCTCAGTCTCCGACGGCAAAGCGACCATCACCATCGCCTCGGCGGCCCTGGGCTCCGGCGCCCAGAACTTCGTCACGCGCAGGGTAATCGAGGCGACAAGCGGGCTCGACGGGATAGGGGAGGTGGCGGTGGAGTTCACGGACAAGGGCCCGAAGGACCTGAACTCCATCCGCAGCGTAGTGGCGATAATGAGCGGCAAGGGTGGGGTGGGGAAGTCGCTGGTGACCGCACTCACTGCGGTCGCGCTCAGGCGTCGCGGATACGAGGTCGGAATCCTCGATGCCGACATCACGGGCCCCAGCATCCCGATGATGCTCGGTCTGAGCGAGAGGCCGTTCGGCAGCGAGACCGGATTCCTGCCCCCGCCGTCGAAGTCGGGGATCGTGGCAATGTCCGTGAACCTCCTGCTGCCGAAGGAGGACGATGCGGTCATCTGGCGCGGTCCATTGATCGGCAAGATAATCACCCAGTTCTGGGAGGAGGTGCTGTGGGGCAAGCTGGACTACCTGCTGGTGGACCTGCCGCCCGGCACCGCCGACGCGCCCCTTACAGTGATGCAGTCGCTGCCCTTGTCCGGGGTGGTCATCGTCTTCAGCCCGCAGGAGCTGGCGGCGATGGTGGTGAGGAAGGCCGTGCATATGGCCCAGATGATGAATGTCCCCATCAAGGGTGTCGTGGAGAACATGAGCTACTTCGTCCTGCCCGACAGCGGCAAGCGTGTCGAGCTGTTCGGCCCGAGCAGGGCAGGGGAGATGGCTGACGCCGCCGGTGCACCCCTGCTGGGGCAGTTCCCCATCGACCCGCAGCTCGCCCAGCTCTGCGATGGGGGCAACATCGAGCGCTACGACTCCGATGCGCTCCAGAGCTACGCCGAGGCCTTCCTCAAGGCCGTGCCACCGAAAGACGGCTAGAGCGCAGTTGGAGGGTGCCATGCCTGCCGATCCGGACAAGCTCCTGGATGAGATACAGAGAGACGTGTGGGCCGGCTACACCGAGACGGCCATCGATCACGCGCGGAACCCGCGAAACGTGGGGAACATCCCCGGAGCCGACGGTTTCGGCAGCACGGCCAGTGAGTGCGGGGACACCATGGGAATCTGGCTGAAGGTGGGCGACGGCGTCATTAGAAACGCCACCTTCTGGACCGACGGCTGCTTCTCGAGCATCGCCGCCGGGAGCGCTGTCACCGAGCTTGCCCGCGGCAGGAGCGTGCCGGAGGCCTTGGCAATCGGCCGGGAGGCCGTGCTCGACGCTCTGGGAGGCATGCCCGAGGACAGCGCCCACTGCGCCCTGCTCGCGGCGGATACGCTGCACGCGGCGCTCAGGGACTACCTCGCCCAAAGGAGCGCGCCGTGGAAACGGGCCTATCGCAAGGAAGGGTGAAGTCAGCAGTCGTGCCCCCGGCTTCGGACCGGGGACGAATCGGTCACGGAGGTGAGGTTGTTGGCCCGCCTTGAGCTGGTACCCACGCTGGACCTCTGCATCGAGACCACGGCGAAGCGGGAGTTCGCCAGAGTCAGCGGCGAGTACCTGGAGCGGGGCGGGCGGGACCGGGAACTTGAGGAGAGGGCGGAGCTCTTGAGGATGTTCCTGGAGTCGGCTGACTTCAGGGAGCTGCGGCGGCAGAGCGAGAAGCACCTCGCGGAGGACAGAAAGGTCGCGTTCGTCCTCCACCGAGAAGAGGGCGAACTGAAGTGGGAGATGGAAGTGCAATAGCCGCCTCGCGCGAGTGTGTGAGGCGGGCTCAGCGTGCGGGTGCGTATCGCGGCTGGGCGACATGAGAGGGCAGGAGACAGCACGAGAAAGCCAAAGAAGGCGTCGAGGGACAAGCCAGCCCTCACGAAGGAGAACCCTGGACACCGGCAAGGCAGCAACGGCCAGCAGCCGGGAATGCGAGAAGACGGAAAGGGGAGTCTCATGGACAAGGGCCAGAAGCTGGTAGTCATCGGGGGTGGAGGGGTAGGCGGGCCTGCGGCCATCCTGAGCAGGAAGCTGATGCCGCAGGTACATATCACGCTTGTTCGCGCCGAACGGCGTTTCATCGTCAGGTGAGCTCTGCCGCACGTGGTGGCCGGTCTGGTCACGCCGGAGTCAATTGTCAATCCGGATAGCATGTTCACCGGCAACAACATCGACCTGATTCTTGACAGGGCGACGCACATCGATGCCAGGGGGAAGAGAGTCGAGCTCTCCAACGGACGGGAGATTCCTTACGATAAGCTGATCCTGAGCCCTGGCGCCAGCCCGTTCGTTCCGCCGATGGAAGGGCATGATCTCAAGGGCGTTTTCACATTGAGGTCGCTGAGCGATGGCGAGCGGATCAAGAAGCATCTCGACGAAGAGAAACCCCGCAAGCTGGTTCTCGTCGGTTCGGGGTTCATCAGTCTCGAGGTTGCCAGCCTGCTCGCTGCGACCCGTCCCGGCACCTACGAGATCACGGTAGTCGAGCTACTGGCCCAACCGCTGCCGCTCATGATCGACCCTGAGCTTGGGGCTGAGGTCTTGAGCTACTTCGAGGCAAAGGGCGTCAGAATGCTGATGGGCCGGAAGGTGGAGGGAATCATCGGGCACGAAGGAATGGTGTCTGGCGTCGAGCTTGACGGCGGGGAGAGAATCGACGCAGACATGGTTCTGATCAATGTAGGGGCACGACCGAATCTCGAACTCGCCAACGAAATAGGACTCGATGCTGGGATCTGCGGGATCAAGGTCAACAGATTCCTGGAAACCTCCGACCCCCACATACTCGCTGCAGGCGATTGTGTCGAAAAGGAACACTTCATAACCAGGCGACCCGTGGCCGGCATGCTTCGCGGGCCGGCTGTGATTCAGGGACGTCTGGCCGCCAAGAGACTGGCCGGATTCGAAATCGAATTCCCCGGGGTATTGAACAACTCCGCGTGCAAGCTGTTCGAAAAGAGCATAGCCTCCACCGGACTGACCGAAGCGCAGGCTCAGAGAGAGGGCTTCGACACGGTGAGCGCAACAGTCAATTCCCGAAGCAAGCACGGCATGATACCGGACGTCAAGCCCTTGACCCTGAAGCTCGTCTTCGACAAGAAGAGTCAGAAGCTCATTGGGGGCCAGATCATAAGCGATGCGGAGGCTCCCGCAAAAGAGATCGACACTGTCAACGCACTCATTTTGGGTGGGAAGAGCGTCACAGACCTTACCACACTGATGTGCGCCGGCAATCCCGATCTATCACCGGAGCCAAGCCTCGAACCCATTGCGGTTGCCTCGGAGCAGGCTCTTCAGAAGCTCCGGGCATAGCCCGCGGAATCAGCATCCTCCAGCATGGGAAGGACGAGGGAGGATCAAGAAAGGATTGCTGTGCAGGAAGACTGGCGGGGAGGGAAGTGCTCGCTGTACCTACCCCGGCATCGATTCCAGGCTATCTGTATCAGGGGGTCAAGATGAAGAAGGTCGCAATCGTCGGATGCGGGGCCTACATGGACAGTGGCTATGGCTGTCCTGGGGAATGGAGATGTCTCAAGGCTGCGGCTTTTGGTGAGCACAGCTTCGACGAGCCTTCCCATGTCGTAGCGTTCGTCAAGTGCGAGTGCCCCGGACGCACAGT
>CAZNMB010000149.1:0-5645 GCA_964574095.1 uncultured Dehalococcoidia bacterium | reverse complement strand
CTCGTCTTGTCGATCCGCATCGCCCGCGCCATCGGGTGCTTCTTGAGCTTATCGACGAGGTGCTTCCTGCCGACCACGATCCCCGCCTGTGGGCCCCCGACGAGCTTGTCCCCCGAGAAGCAGGCCACGCCGACTCCCAGAGAGATGCTCTGCTGCACCGTGGGCTCCGGCCCGAGGCCGAACTGCGTGCTGTCCAGGAAACAGCCGCTGCCCAAATCGTCGAACACGGGGAGGTCGTATCTCAGGCCCAGCGCAACGAGGTCTTCGAGGGCCACGTCCTCCGTGTAGCCGACGATCCTGAAGTTGCTCGAGTGGACCCTCATCAGAGCGGCCGTCCGCGAGGTTATCGCCTGCTCGAAATCGCCGACATAGGTTGCGTTGGTGGTGCCGACCTCTATGAGCCTGGCCCCGCTCTGCTTCATGACCTCGGGGATGCGGAAGCCGCCGCCGATCTGCACCGCCTGTCCGCGGGAGACGATCACCTCCTTCTTCCGCGCGAGGGCCGTCAGCGCGAGCAGCACGGCGGAGGCGTTGTTGTTGACCACGAGACCGGCCTCCGCTCCCGTGATCTGGCACAGGAGCTGCTCGATGTGGGCGTTGCGGGAGCCCCGGGACCCGGCCGCGAGGTCGAACTCGAGATCGCTGTATCCGGCGCTGACCTCGTTCATCGCCGCCAGTGCCTCCGCGCTCAGCGGCGCGCGCCCCAGGTTCGTGTGAAGGATGACGCCCGAGGCGTTGATCACCCGGTGCGGGCCGGACGATGCCAGGGCCTGCAGGCGGGCGGCCACAGCGCTGGCGATCGCACCCGCGGAGGGGCATGGCCGTCCCAGGGCGATCGACACTCTCTCCAGCTCAAGCTGCTGCCGCGCCAGGTCCACGAGAAGATCGCGGGGGTAGGCCTTGCTCAGGTCCTTGATCCCGGGCTCGGACATGAGCCTGTCCACGCTGGGAAGGCCGCGGAGCCTGCTCACCTCGGCGTTCACGGCACACATATTAGCACATATGGACTCCATTTCAAACGCGGGGGACATGGGGGGGCAGGCGGGTCAAGCGGGGCGCGCCGGGGGACGAGATGCCGCGGTCTCTAGGCAGGTGTGCAGGGTGGAGACGCGGGTTGGGCGTCCTCGGCAGAAGGAAGACGTATGGTCATTGTGGCTCCCTGCCCCGGTTCCGACCTGGCCTCGATGGCGCCGCCGTGTTTGCCGACGAGGGTCCGGGCGATGGACAGGCCCAGGCCGATTCCTTCTGGCCTGGTGCTGAACAGCGGCTCGAAGATCCTGCTCAGGCACTCGGGGTCTATGCCGGGGCCGGTATCGGTGAAAGACACCTCGGCCTGCCCGTCGGGAGCGCGGTGAACCGACACCGTCAGTCTCCCTTCTCCATGCATTGCCTCCACCGAGTTGTCCACCAGGTTCCTGAAGGCAATCTGAAGCTGGTCGCGGTCGGCGTTGATCGGGACTTCGCGCTCCGGCAGATCGAACGCCACTTTGACTGTGGCCGGGATGTCACAGGCGGCCGTGGCATCGGCGGCGATGGCCCTGATGTCGATCCTGTCGACCTTCGTTTCCCGCGCGTGCGTGAGGTCCAGGAAGCTCTGGATTATTCGACCGGCCCGCTGCACGGTAGTCTCGATCCGCTCCAGGTGCTCCCGCACCTTCCCGTCGCTGTCTTCCAGCTTGCGGCTCAGGAAATGCGCTGAAGCGCCGATTGTCGCCAGCGGGGTCCTTAACTCGTGGTACATGCTCCCGGAGAGCTGGCCCAGCGCCGCCAGCCTGTCCTGTCGCGACAGTCGCTCGGTGGCCTGCCGCAGCTCCCGGGTACGCTCCTCCACCGTTTCCTCCAGCCGCTCCGAGTACTCTGCCAGCGCCAGCTCGGCCTTCTTGCGCTCGGTGATGTCGCGGAGCAGCCACCGGATACCGGTCAGCCTCCCCCGCAGGTCGCGCACGGGAGCCGCTGTGATGTCTACGGCTATGGGCGCCGTTTTGAGTGGCTTCGCCCAGACATCGGTGCGTCGTTCGGTACCCGCTTTCTCGCTGCGCAACCGCCGCAGCAGTGCGGAGTAGGGCCTGTGGTGCCCCCGGGTGAGATAGGCCAGCAGCGGCTGGCCGGTCAGAAAGAACCGGTCCACGTTGAGCATGACCGCTGCGGCGCGGTTGGCCTCCCGTATCATCCCACTGGGGTCAGTCACGAGATAGGGGTCCGGGGCGAATTCGAAAAGGTCCTGGTAGCGCCGGCTTTCTCCTTCCACCTCCTCCCGTGCGGCGACCAGCTCCTCGTTCTGCGTGCGAAGCTCCTCGCCGGCCACGCGCAACTCCTCCAGAGCTTCCGAGACCAGCGCCGATTGACCCGGTGCCATGCCCGCCCGGCGGCACTGCTCTTCGAACTGCCGGTGCGCAGCCTCGATCCGCGCCTCGAATGTACCCGTCTTCGTTTTCTCTGCGCCTCTCCCGCCACGCATGCGGACAGTGGCCGCTGCAGCGGGTACGGCTGCTTCCGTCCCGCAGTCGATGCGATTGTACTGCGGAGCGGGTTAATGATGGGTTACGGATGCAGGGGGAGAGGTTACAGTGAGGTTACGAGCGGGTTACAGTGGAGGGCAGGGCTCAGCCTCCGCCCGGCTGAGAGCTGCGGGGACCGCGGGGGCGACACGACGCTTTCGATCGGATCGGGCTACCCGGGATCATCGACGGGCAGCGAGAAGCCGAAGGTCGAGCCCTTGCCGGGACTGCTCTTCACCCATATGTGGCCGCCGTGCAGCTCCACCAGGGTCTTGCACAGCGCCAGGCCCAGCCCCAGTCCGCTCAGGCGCTCAGTGTCACCGTCCACGCGGAAATAGGGGTCGAACAGTCGCTCCTGGAGGCGCTCGTCTATCCCCGCTCCGGTGTCCTCCACCTGCACCACCAGAGTGTGGTCCACACTATCCGCTCTCAGAGCGATACGCCCGCCCTCGGACGTGAACTTGAATGCGTTGTTCAGCAGGTTCGTCACTATCTGCATGACCCTTGTTCTGTCGCACCGGACCACGGGCAGCGAAGGAGGAATGCATGAGGCCAGCGTCTGCCGGCGGCGCGCGGGCACTACGGACATTTCCTCGACCACCTGCAGCAGCAGCTCCCGGACATCCACTTTCTGCGGCCTTATGGTGAGCATGCCCAGTTCGCCCCTCGCCAGGTCGTGGAGCTCATCGATCCTGGCGTTGAGATTGGAGGCGCCGCGTGCGATGTTCCTGGCTACCCTCAGCAGTGTCGGGTCCTTCAGTTGCGAGGCCAGCGTCTCGCTCGACATCACGACGGGGGTGAGCGGGGTCTTCAGCTCGTGCATCAGGGCCCTGGTGAACTCGACCCTCTTCTTCATCTCCACTTCAAGATGCTCGTGGAGCGCTTTCTCCCGCTCGTAGAGTCTCTGCAGCCTCCTCTCCGCCTGCTTGCGCTTCGATATGTCCACGAACGAGCCCATCATAGCGACGGGCGCGCCCGTGGAATCCGTGACCAGGCTGGCCGAGTCCTCGACCTCGAATGTCGAGCCATCTTTTCTCACCGCGACCAGCTCTCCTCGCCAGCTTCCCTTCTTCAGCAGCGCTCTGGCAACGCTTCGGGCCTGACCGGCGTCCCGCCAGAAGTCCAGCGCCGGCCTCCCCAGGACCTCGGCGGCGCTGTCGCAGCCCCACATTGTGAGGAAGGAGCTGTTCACATAGGACAGGATGCCCTCGAGGTCGGCCATCGCGATGGCGTTGATCGATGACGCGATGGCGAGGTCCTTCTTCCGCAGTTCCTCCTCGACCAGTCTTCGTTCGGTGACATCGCGCAGCAGCCAGCGCAGGCCGACAAGGCCGCCCTCAAGGTCGCGCACCGCGGCCGTGGTGATGTCAACGTGGACGGGCGCGCCGCCGCGCGGCTCTATGACCAGTTCGACGTGTTGTACCTCATCAGGGAGGGTGTCGCGCAGAGCGCGCAGCAGGGAGAGAAGGAGAATGTGCTGCTGCTGGGGGACATAGGCGATTAGGGGTTTGGCGACCAGGTACCTCTGCTCCACGCCGAACATGACGGCAGCGGCGCGGTTGGCCTCCGTTATGATGCCGCCGGGGTCCGTCTCGAGGTAGCAGTCTGGAGCGAAGTCGAAAAGGTCCTGGTAGCGCTGGCGCTCTCGCTCCACATTCTCCCGGCTGGCGCGCACTTCCTCGTTCTGCTGGTGCAGTTCCTCGCCCGCCACCTGCAGCGCCTCCAGGGCCTCCGCGAGCACGGACAACGGGCCATCCGGCATGGCCGCGTCCTGGCACGCCATCGCCAGTCGCCCGCGCACGGCCTCGATCTGCCTGTCAAACGGCTCGGGTTTCACCTTCAGCGATCTCCTCCATGACCAGCACCAATCCCTGCCGTTCTCCTCCCTCCTCACGCCTGGCGCTGGAGGTTACGCGGCATCGGATTGTCCTGCCCCTGCGGTTGGTGGCAATCACCTCCGCCTCGGTAGGAGAGCCCTCACCGGCCAGAAACGCGCGCGCGGGCTCTTCCATCGCGCCGACCGGCAGGCCAATGTCCAGTTGCACAAGCGGCTTCCCCCTCACCTCCCGGGCCCTCAGGCCCCACATATCCTCAGCCTCTTCGTTCCAGAAGAGCACGCGCAGGTCCGAGTCCAGGACCACCACGCCAACGCGCACACTGGACAGGACCGACTCCAGGAACGCGGCAGTCCTGGCGACCTCTTGCGTGCGCTCCTGCAGCTCCACGTTCGCGGACTCAAGTTGCGTGTTCGTGGAATGGACCTCTTCGTTCATGGTCTCCATCTCTTCGTTGGTGGACTGAAGCTCCTCGTTGGTTGTCTGAAGCTCCTCGACGGTGGACTGAAGCTCCTCGTTGGTTGTCTCGAGCTCCTCGTTGGTGGACTGGAGCTCCTCGTTGGTTGTCTCGAGCTCCTCATTTGTGGAGTGCAGCTCCTCGTTGGTTGTTTCGAGCTCCTCCTTAGAGCGCTCGATCTCGGCCTGCAGCTCGTGGGACCTTGTTACGTCGAGGAAGGTGACGGCTGCTCCGAGAAGCCGCGTGCCGTTGTCCGGCAGGGGCTTCACCTGCACGTCAAGGTACTGAGCCGCGCCATTCGGCAGGCGGCGTTCCACCCCCGTGACCTCCAGCGGAGCCCGCTGGGCATACGCCTGCTCGATCAGGGATAGCAGCCCGACCGGACGATGGGAGATCTCCAGGTCCTGCAGGGACCGGCCGATGTCCTCGGCACGCAGACCGAACAGGGCTCGGGCCTGCCCGTTGGCCAGCGCCAGTTTGCCGCCGCAGTCCACGACAATCTGCGCGATGTCCGCGGCATCGAAGGCCATCTCGCCTATGCGCCTGTGATTGCCCGGCTGGTCGGACGCCGCCGCGTCCCCGGCCTGTGCCATTGCCATCAACCGGTTGGGAAGACCGGCCGCGGGCGTCTTGGAGAAGATGCGGTGCCTCAAGTCCACGGGGGAGAAGAGGCTGGCGCGCGACAGCAGCATCTCCGCCTTCCCCAGGAAGAGGAAGCAATGGTCTCTGACCGCGAAGTGAAAACGGGCCAGGGTGCGCTCCTGGGCCTCAGAGTTGAAATACATCAGCGTGTTGCGGCACACCAGCAGGTCGACGCGCGATATTGGAGCATCCTGGATCAGGTCGTGCCGGCCG
>CAZNMB010000148.1:0-5653 GCA_964574095.1 uncultured Dehalococcoidia bacterium | reverse complement strand
CATCTTCTACCTCCTGTTCCTTGTCCTCAGTGATTTCCCCGCGATTCTCCGGCTCACCTCAAGGCTTCGCGGTGCAGCCTTAGTCCAAACCAGTCGTCCCCTGCCCTTCCGGCCTCCATTCCCGCCGGCATACCGGGCGGCCTGTATCCCTCACCCCGTCATCTCGCCAGAGACGACACAGATGCCTCGCGTTTGCGCTGCCCTGCCGCGAGTGACACGAAGGCCGGGGCCCAAGTCGGGGCACCCGCCGCGTGCACATGGGTGTAGGCGGCGAAAACATTCTTGCGCACGATGCCGTCCATGCCGCCGACCACCCCCCGCCCCCGCCTCATGCGATAGACAAAGTCCAGCCCTTTCGGCGCGGTCAACTTCGAATGATGGAACTCGTGACCACGCACGGTTGCGCCGACGGGGAAGAGCGGGTTCTCCCCGACCACCTCCGCCACTGCATACCCGTGGCCTTGAGGCCTCCGGCGAATCTCCACCTCAGCCGGGATCGCTCCCACCATCTCGTGGTACCGGCCCTGCCACCTTATGCCGCGGCACAGGTACATGAGCCCGGCGCACTCGCCATACACCGGCAGGCCAGCCTCAGCCGCATCAGCGATGTCCTTCCGCAATCCGGCGTTCGCCTCCAGCCCGGGCAGGAAGAACTCCGGGAAGCCGCCACCGATGTAGAGTCCGTCCACCAGGGGCAGGCGGTCTGCGAGAGAGTCGATGAACACCAGCTCGGCGCCGGCTTCTCTCAACGCCTCAAGGTTGTCCGCGTAGTAGAAGTTGAACACCCGGTCCAGCATCACCCCGATCTTGGCCGCCGAGTTCGCGCCGTCGATGTTCGGCTGCCGCTTAGGGGACGCGGTCTCAAAAGTGCGTGCCACGCTCAGTATGCCATCCACGTCCAGATGCGGCTCCACCAGCGAGCGAACACGGTCCACGATGCACTCGGCACGCTCGGCCTCCGAGAAGGGGATAAGGCCCAGATGGCGCTCCTTGACCTCAAGCTCCGGGTCGCGGGGCACGCTTCCCACGACGGGTATCCCGCAGTGCTGCTCCACGGCGGCCCTCAGCTTGCGCTCGTGCCGGCTGCCCGAAACGTTGTTCAAGACGACCGCCGAGACGCCCACTTCCGGCTGGAAGCGCTGGAAGCCCGTCACCAGGGCCGCGATGCTGCCCGTCATCCGGGACGTGTTGACCACCAGGACAACCGGAAGTCCCAGAGTGCGGGCGACGTGGGCCGTGCTGCCCCAGCCCGATTCCAGGCCATCGTACAGCCCCATCGCACCCTCGACCACGGCAACATCAGCCCCGTCGCAGGCCCGGCGGAAGTAGTCCGGCATAGCCTCTTCGGCCATGAAGAAGAGGTCCAGATTGCGGCATCCCCTTCCCGCGGCCCCGCTGAGCCACGACGGGTCGATGTAGTCCGGCCCCTTCTTGAATGGCTGGACGGCCAGTCCCTGCTTCCTCAGCAGAGCGCACAGAGCGAGGCTGACGATCGTCTTTCCGGAGCGGCCCTGGGGCGCGGAGACAACCACGCCCGAGCACACCGTTCCGGTAGTCTGCGTTGACACACTCACTACAGCTTGCCTCTTCGATCCACGCGAGGCACAGGCTCCCATCGCGAACCTGCGTCGCCTCGCAGTCTTTCCTTCGCTCCCGGCCTGCCAACCAGCGCCGACAAGCCGGGCAAGCTACGGCTGGGACGCGGCCCTAGAAGTTCTCCGGCAGGCAGAACAGCGTCGTGCTGCCCGTGGACCAGTACTGCAGCGTGCCGTCAACCGTGCAGTCGTTCATGGCCTTCTGGATCGCGCGCTTGTCGAACTGGCCCATGAGATCGTGCGTCACGTCCTTCATGTAAAACTTGGTCTTGCCCACCTTCGAGTGCTTCTGGAACCAGTCGATGACGGCCTGCTTCACTTCGTCGTTGTCACTCATCTTCCTACCCCTCCTAAGACCACTTGAACTGCGTCGTGCTCCTCAGCGTGTCTCTCGCAAGCTCGAAGTCGTCGATCAGCTGCACGGGGAACGGCAACTCCGCCAGCTTGTAGAACTTCTCCCACCCGACGCGCTCAACCCACTCCCCGAACCGCTCCAGCGGGCGGGCGTTCTTCCCATACACTTCCACGATCTGCTTCAAGACAGCCACAAGCTCCGGCCAGCGGGGCGGGTTGTTGGGAATAAACGGTATGATCACTCGGGACAGCCTCGGTGGCTTTCGGGCGTTAGAAACCTTGCCTCCGGCGAAGATCGCGACGCCGTCTCCCTCGGGGTTGGCGATGGGCATCGCCGGGCATATGGTATAGCAGTTGCCGCAATACATGCATTTGTCTTCGGCAACGACCACGCTCTTGACGTTGGGATCGGGGTGCTTCCGGATCGCCTTCGTGGGGCAGCCCTGCGCCGTCGTGGGGATCTCGCACTGTGCGTGGAGCTTCTCATGGTCTATTCCCGGAATCCTGGTGTGTATGCCCACGACCGCGAGGTCCGAGGCATGAATGGCCCCGCACATGTTCAGGCAGCACGCCAGCGAGAGCCGCAGCTTGTGCGGCAGTGTCTTCTCCCCGACGAAGTACGGGTACAGCTCATCCATGATCGCCTTGACCACGCCGGAGGCGTCCGTGGCCGGCGTGTGGCAGTGGATCCAACCCTGCGTGTGGATTACGTTCGAGATGCCCCTGCCGGTGCCGCCCACGGGGAGGCCCAGCTTCGTCACCGCCGCAACGATGGGCTCTACGTTCTCCTTCTTCGGCGTAAGAAACTCCGGGTTGTAGCGGCTGGTGAACCGCATGTGGCCGTCGCAGTACTTGTCGGCGATGTCACAGAGGTCACGGATGAAGTCAGTGCACACCAGCTTGGGCGACCCGCACCTCACCGTGTACACCTCATCCCCGCCCTCAGCCACATGTTTGTACACGCCGGGCTTGATATTCTCGTGGTATTTCCATTGGCCGTAGTTCTTGGCTATGACCTCCGGCAGCATCGTACGAAAATCGGGAGGGCCAATGTCGGTTTCTGCCATCTTCGCTTTCCTCCTAAATAGTCCTCAAGCTTCCGATCGACTAGAGCTTCGCGCCCTTCTTGTACGCTCCCCATTGACGCACATCGTCCAGGCTGGGCGGTGTCTGATTGCGCCAGAAGATGTACGGGTTCGCCCTTGGATTCCACACCATCTGCGGGACAGGTTCCACATCCACGGCCTTCAAGAATGCTTCCCACCCTACACGGTCAATGAGCTCCGACAGTCGCTCCCTTGTCTGGCCGTTCTCATCCCACCAGTCCATGGCCTTCTCCCAGAGCGCCTTGAACTCAGAGTAGGGAGGCTCCATCTTCATGAAGGGTATGAGCACGGTAGAGAGGACCGCCCCATGGATAACGGGGGCCTTTGCTCCCACCAGGATGGTCACACCCGTGTCCGTCCCCGGCCTGAGCGCCTTTGGCATCTGATTGATGCAGTGCATGCACCGCACGCAGTCCTCGGGGCGCGCGAGCTCGAGCTTGTTGTTCACCAGCTCCAAAGCCTCGGTAGGACACCTGTCCACGATAAGGCCCTTCACGTCCAATCCGCTGTTGATGTACTCCCTGACCATATCCTGGTCGATGCGCAGCTCGTCCCTCCACGTGCCGATCACGCTGAAATCAGACCTTGCGATGGCCGCCACGCAGTCGTTGGGACAGCCCGACGCCTTGATCTTGGTCTTGTAGGGGAACGGGGGCCGGTGCAGCTCGCTCTGGTACTGCATGGTCACGTCGTAGATGAACCCCAGCGTGTCGAAACACGCCCACTCACACCGTCCGGGTCCGACACAGCCCGTCGGCGTCCTGAGGTCCGAACCGGAGCCACCCAGGTCGAACCCGTGTTCGCTCAGGTCATCAAAAGTCGGCTGCAACTCATCGGTCACGCACCCGAGGAAGATGATGTCCCCCGTCGAGCCATGGAAGTTTGTCAGGCCGCTACCGTGTCTGTCCCAGATGTCGCAGACTGTCCTCAGCGCCTTGGTCGTGTAGAACCAGCCCGACGGATGGTTCACGCGCATCGTGTGAAATGCCTGGAGATGGGGGAATTTCTCGGGTCTCTGATGGTATCTCCCAATGACTCCTCCACCATAGCCCCTGACGCCGACGATGCCACCATGTTTCCACGGAGTCTCCTTCATCTCGAAGGCTTCCTCCAGAGCCAGGATAAGCTCCTTCGCTGACTCCTTCTTCTCTCCCGCTCTCTTCATCTGCGTCACGAAGCTGGGCCATGGCCCCTTCTCGAGTTCATCCATCATCGGGGTTTCGTCTGCCATCTACTCACCTCCTTATCAGATTACGTGGCGGACAGAATATCAGTCACCTGCGTCACGAAACGTCTGCCCTGGGAGTCAACCACCGAAGCAGTTCGTGAAACAAATCACACACTGGGCCTTATTCTAAGCCAGGAAATGCCCTTCTGTCAACATGACCGCCGGAGAAAGACGCGGGGGCGGGAGACAGCCGCCATCAACCGCCGGATACGCCAGCCGCGGCCTCATCCGGGACCATGGGAGAGCCTCCCGACCCGGACCCGACCTTCCCCCCGGCCAGCTCCGGATGCGGGCCGGCGACGTCCTTTATTGGATCCGGCTTGTCTTCACCAAGATCCTTCATGACCGATATGGCTATCTTGTAGAGGACAGTCAGAATGAGGAAACCGAGAGCCCACACGCCCATAGTGATCAGCCACTCGTTCGCGGTGGGCGAATACTCGACGAGATCGCCGGTGGGAGATGGGAAGAAGCCGGGGACCATAAGCCCCAGGCCCTTGTCGATCCACATCGAGATGAACACCAGACCCAAAGCGACGAGCAGGATCTTCTCATTCCGGCGCGTCTTCGGCATGACCAGCAGCGCGATGGCGGCAATCCAGAATATGAATGCGGTCCACATCCACGGCACCAGGCCCGTCTTGCCATCGAGGCCGGTGACCAGATACCAGAAGTGGTCCGTATGCCCGGGAATGTCACTGTAGAGAATGGTGAAGGACTCGACCATGAAGAAGAACACGGTGGCCAGTGTTGCGTACGTCACGATCTGGGCTATCTTCTGGATAGCCTCTTTGCCCGGATCGAAAGACGTGAACCTCCTCAGGACAAGGGCGACTATGATAAGCAGCGCCGGCCCGGCGGCGAAGGCCGAGGCGAGGAAGCGCGGCGCCATGAGAGCGGTCATCCAGAAGGGCCTGGAGGCCATTCCGGCGTAGATGAAGGCCGTCACCGTGTGGATGCTGATGGCCCAGGGAATCGAGACCAGGATGACCACCTTCAGCCACTTCTTGGGCGCGTCCCCCTTTCGCCTGGCGTCCAGGACCATCCAGCCGATTACCGCATTCAGCCCCAGATAGCCCGTGAGCACTATAATGTCCCAGAACAGGACCGAGTTGGGACTGGGGTGGAGGAAGAGGTTGATGAACCGGACCGGCTGGCCGAGGTCGATCATCACGAAAGATATGCACATGACGATGGCGGCTATGGCCAGGAACTCCCCCAGGGTAGTCAGTCGTCGAAACTGCTTGTAGTCGTGGAGGTAGTACGGCAGGACGACCATCACCCCGGAGGCCGCCACACCGACGAGGAACGTGAAGTTCGCCAGGTAGAGTCCCCAGGACACGTCCCGTCCCATGGCCGTCACCTGCAGG
>CAZNMB010000147.1:0-5676 GCA_964574095.1 uncultured Dehalococcoidia bacterium | reverse complement strand
CGGGGGCAGGCGCGGCGTACATGAGCATGGCGTGGGGGTAGATCCGCACCCCCGGCATGGGCTCGATGGTCTCGCACGCTCCGCCGCACTCAACCCTCTCCTCGAGTACGCAGACCTGGAGCCCGCACTTAGCCAAGTAGGCGGCAGTCGTCATTCCGTTGGGGCCGCCGCCGACGATGACAACGTCATACCTCTCGTCCGCGCCCATGTGCCGCTCCTTCCTCAGGGAATCCGTGTAGCTACCAGGCTGGAGATTGATACAATGCCGCCGATATTAGCGTATGACGAAGCCAGCATAAGACCTGGCTTCGTGGAAGAGTATGGTGCTGGTTCCCTCTTTCTCCTTCGGCCATTTCCTTACTGCGCAGGGGGGCGAGCACCATATAAGATAGTGTTGTCTTGGTACAGCCACCCGTGCTGACACCCTTGTAACGCGCTCCGGGCGCTCTCTCCTCCCGACGACGCGGGGCCCTCGGACCGACATTATCGGGTTCGCCGAGGTCAGAGCCTCGGAGCCGCCTGCGGCTTCATCCGCCGCTGATGGCGAACAGGAAGGCGACTTCATCATCGTCGCCCAGTGTCCTGGTCAGCTCATCAGGGTGGACCTTCTCTCCGTTGACGAAGACCCAGACCTGGGGTCTGACGTCCCCGTGCTCGTCATAGAGCCATTTCCTCATCTTCGGGAACTGTGACTCCAGAGCACAGAGGCACTCCAGCGGAGTATGCGCCGCCACCTCGAAAGTCTCCTGGCCGCCGGTCAGCTTGAGTTGCAGGAGCGAAGGGACTCTTACCGTGACGCTCATCTCTCTCCCGGAGCCGCTGGCGGCCCGCATGTCCTGCACGCCGCGCAATTCGGGTCTCGTCTGATCCTGACCTCGGTGAACGTCAGGCTCAGCCCATCGTACACCAGAAGCCTGTTATGGAGCAACTCCCCAATGCCCAGCAGGTACTTGATCACCTCCGTCGCCTGGATGCAGCCGATGACTCCGGGAGTGGCTCCCACAACGGGGATATCACCGGGCACTACGGCCTGGTACAAGCACCTGAGACATGGAGTCTTGCCCGGTTCAAGGGTAGTCGCTCTCCCTTCGAATCCATAGACCGCACCGTGGAAGAGAGGCAGTTGCCTTCTCACGGAAGCTTCGTTGAGCAGGTACCTCGTGGGGAGGTTGTCCAGCGCATCGATGATGGGATAGTCCTCCACCAGGTCGAAAACGTTGTCGGCGGCTATCGCGTCCGAGACGGCCTCAACTCTGATGTCGGGATTCAGCGCCCGCAGCCTCTCCACGGCCGAATCGGTCTTCCTTCTTCCGATGTCAGCGTCCCCGTGCAGCATCTGCCGGTTGAGGTTGCCCAGATCAACGGTGTCGCAGTCCACCACGCGGATGTTGCCCACCCCGGCCACGGCCAGGTAGGTCAGTACCGCCGATCCCAGCCCACCGGCGCCGGCCACCAGCACCCTGGAGCCGCGCAGCTTCTCCTGGGCAGCCTCACCCCAATCGGGCAGTATCAACTGCCTCTGGTACCTCGCGAGCTCTCGGTCACTGAGCATGCTTCGTCTCATTGGGGCGCGTTCGCCGCCAACCAGCTCCGGAGGAAGACTCAACGGGAACACCACCACGTTGGCGCACCCCTTCAGTGTGGAAGAGGTGCCGACGTGAGATACGAGCATGCTGCGGGACGCTGGCTACATCTTGGCGGCAAGAGCGGAGAGCCCGAGGCTGTTCAGCTTCTCCTTCAGCGGACGGCCGCCGGCATCGAGGCCCCTTGCCTTGTAGTAGTCTTTGAGCATGAGTTCCATATTGGGCACGGAGCCTGCTGCGCCGCCCTCGGTGTGGGGGGTCATCATCCGCTTCGGCATACGGTCATCGGCGGCCGTGATGCCCATCAGATTGTTCAGCCCCCGCTGGAGCATCCAGATACGCGCACCGCACTCAACGAGCTCGTCGAGGTCGTAGTCGAAGCCGGTGCTGGCTTTGAGCGCCTCGACCAGATCGGTGATGCTCATGCTCATCAGGGCGAACTGGCACATCGTCGCCGCGTTCGACAACATTGCCACGTTCTCGCAGATCACGTTGAGCTCGCCCTTGCCCTCGTCCGCCTTGGGATCATAGCCGCCGGTTATCCCGAGCTCCGGCCAGGTTGTCCAGCCTGATTCGATCTTGCCTATTTCGGATGCGACGTGACAGGCGCCGCGGTTGGACATGGTGAAGCCGAGGCCATGTCCGTGCGACCCCCGGCTGTCGTACAGGGCGTACTCGAGTCCCTTGATCTCGACCGTGTAGTCTTCAGCACCCTTGCCGATCTTCTTCGCGGCACTCCTGCTGCCCTCCGCCAGCACAGCGCCGAAGCCTTCGCGTTTGGCGATCTTGTCCACGATCGCCAGGACGTCATCCGCGTTGCCCCACCTTAGCTGGCCGCCGCCGAGATCGCTGGAAGATATCAGACCTTTCTCGAAGCATTCGGTGGCGAAAGCGATGGTGGCGCCGCAACTGATGGTGTCCATTCCGTATCGGTTGGCTACTTCGCCGAGCTTGATGACGGCTGCAAGGTCTTCGATCACGAGCAGAGACCCGAAGGCGCCGATAGTCTCGTATTGCGGGCCGGGGCCTTCCTCTATGGCGTAGGGGCCCTCCGCGACCCTGACAGTCCTCTTGCACCCGATGGGGCAGGTGAGACAGTGGTGCGGCTTGGTGAGGTACTGCGCGGTCAGCGCGCCGCCACTGAGCAGCGGAGAGAGCCAGTTGCCGTCGCCGACGGTGTAGTTCTTGACCGGGAGGACGCCGGTCATGGCGTTGACCTCCACGCCCATGGCGGTGCCCGCGGCGGTGAGGGCCTGAGTGATCACGCTCTCCTTGACCTTGGCCAGCGCGGCCTTGCGCACGCTCTCGAGCTGCTCGGGCATTGCCGCCGTCACCTTGCCGGTGCCGCGGACCACCACTGCCTTCAGCTTCTTCGAGCCCATGACGGCACCCCCGCCGCAGCGGCTGATGGAACCCCACTCCGTGTTCATGATGTTGGCGAACTTGACCAGGTTCTCACCTGCCGGGCCGATCTCGATCACGTCGGCCTTGGCCCCGTGCCGCTCCTTGAGGATCTTGGCGGTCTCGTAGCAGTCCTTGCCCCAGATGTCGGCAGCGTCCTTGACGGCGACCTTGTCGTCTTCGACAAGGATGTAGACCGGCTTCTTCGACTTGCCGGTTATCGCGATTCCGTCGTAGCCCGCCCTCTTCATCTCCGCGGCGAAGCTCCCTCCGGCCGAGGCCTGGCCCCAGATGCCCGTCTGGGGTGACTTGAAGGCTGCCACGAGGCGTGACGATGTCGGGAAGTTGGTGCCTGACAGCGGGCCGCCCATGAGGAAGAGAACGTTCTTCTCGGACAGCGGATCGGTGCTTGGCGGGACGCGGTCGAGAAACAGTCTGGCCGCCACGCCGGAGCCTCCGATGAACTTCCGCTGCACATCCTGGTTCACTGTTGACTTGCCGACGGTCCCGGTGCTCAGATCAATGTCAAGGATCTTTCCAGTCTGGGTGCCCATGCTGCCTCCTTCACATCTGTGATCGCGGTCGCCAGGTAAACGGCAACCAAGCCCCCGCGCCGCAGGGACGCGGTCTCGATTGCGGGCCAACTCCCCATCCGTGCCTATGGAGGTTCAGTATATTCTAGTTGCCGGCCCCTGATTGTCAAGGGTGCGCAAACGCCATCGCTCGAGGAGTGAAGCTGTCCCGTGCCGGCAGGCTAATATGGAGCCCGCTTCACGTGCTCCCTCGTCCTCATGTAGGACGTGTAGGTCAGGTACTGCTTCCGACCCACGTATCTCTCCAGTGGGATTCCCCTCTTCCTCTTTGTTCTGATCTGGGTGCGCGTCAGCAGGCTCATGGCGTTGCTCGAACCCGAGCCGTAGGACGCGACCAGGACCCTCTCGCCGGGTCTTGCCTTGTCCAGCACGCCGGCCAGGCTGACGAACGCGGAGCACGACCCCAGGTCTCCTAGCGTCGAGGCCATCGGCGGGGCCAACTGCTCCTTCTGAAGGCCGAGGCTCTTCGCCGGAAGGCCGGCTGTCCTGTCGTCCGGCTGCGGGAAGACCGCGCAGGCGAAGTCCTTAGCGCCGCGGCCCGTCTTCTCCAGAAGGCCCTTGCAGGCCTCAACCACGTGGTGCTGGTACCCGTACTCGCGATCGAAGCGGTAGTCGTTGAAGTTCGACACCCAACCGTCCTTCACCGAGTGCCACCTGTCGATGAACAGGGTGGAGTAGGTGTGGACTCCCTCCACCTCCGCTATCGTTCCCCCGCTTCCGATCACCATCGCGACCGCTCCCGCGCCGAACGTGGCATCGCCCTCCGCGCCCGGTGCGGTCGCCCTGTTCTCGGCGCCGATGACTATGCCGCACTTGATCCTCTTGGCCGCAATGGCATCGAGACAACCGAGCAGAGCGTTGGCGAGCGAGTTCAGCGATCCGGAGTAGTCGATCATAGTCGTCTCCGGGCGCAGGCCGACGGTCTCGGCCAAGATGGGCGCGATGTGCTGCTCCACGTACGGCGAGGATGCAGTGCCGATGTATATCGCCTCAAGCTGTTCCGGATCGATGCCCGCGTGACCTATGGCGTTGTCCATGGCTTCCGCGGCCATGGTGACGACGTCCTCATCCGCCCCGCAAACCGCTTTCTCGCCAGGCGCCCAACTGCCCCAGGGGATCGCAGCTTCCTTCTGTTCGAGCCTGTAGCGAGGGATGTACACCCCGTATCCGATGATGCCAGCCACGTTTGCCTCCTTCAGTTGATTACGCGGAGCGAGACAGGATGTTGACCACCGAGACACCGAACGCGGGCCCGCCCACGTTGTGCTGGAGGCCGATGCCCTTCTTCAGCTTCACCTGCCGCCGTTCAGCATCCCCTCGTAGCTGCGTGACGACCTCGAAGATCTGTCCCAGACCGGTGGCGGCTATCGGGTGGCCGTGGGCTTTGAGGCCGCCGCTGGGATTGATGGGCAGAGCGCCGTGCATGTCGTACTCGCCGGCCTTCAGCCGCGCGGCTGCCTCTCCCTTCTTGGCGAAGCCGATGTCTTCAATGTTCATCAGCTCGGTGTTGGTGAAACAGTCGTGGACTTCGGCGAAGTCCACGTCCTTGGGCTTGATGCCCGCCATCGCGAAAGCGCCCTTGGCGGCCCTGACCGTCGAAAGCTGCTCGACGAAGCTCTGCTTGTCCCAGAGATTGGCGTGGTCCACGCCGACGTTTGCTGCCAGGACATAGACCGGCTTGTCGGTGTACTTCTTGGCCAGATCGGCGCGACAGACGATCGCCGCAGCGGCTCCGTCGGTCTGGGGGCAGCAGTCCAGCAGATGCAGCGGCCAGCAGACCGTGTAGCTGCCCAGCACGCGCTCCAGAGTTATCTCAAACTGATAGTGGGCATACGGGCACATCGTTCCGTTGTGGTGGTTCTTGACCGCGACCCGGGCGAAGTCCTCCATCGTGTAGCCCAGCTCGTGCATCTGCCTCGTGGCGTGCAGAGCCTGGATTGCCGGGCCTCCCTGTCCCATCATCCAGGACGGGTGGTTCCCGGTCTCGGCTCCGCCTCCGCCGCCGGCGCCGCCCAGCGACTCGGCGGAGGGCTTGTCCCTCATTTTCTCCGCGCCCACCGCGAGGACGACGTCGTAGAGGCCCGAGGCGACACCGAGAC
>CAZNMB010000146.1:0-5706 GCA_964574095.1 uncultured Dehalococcoidia bacterium | reverse complement strand
ATCCCCGACCGTTCGCTGCCGGCGGTCTTCGACGAGGTGGCCGAGAGGTACTCGGACAGGCCCGCGGTGATCTTCTACGGAAACAAGATCAGCTACAAGAAGCTGAAGGAGGAAGTGGACAGGCTCGCCACGGCCCTGCACGAGCTGGGTATCCGGAAGGGGGACAAGGTCGCCCTCTATCTGCTGAACAGCCCCCAGTACATCATCTCCTACTTCGCGGTGCTCAGGCTGGGAGCGACGGTGACCCCCATCAGTCCCGTGTACACCCGCATCGAGGTGCGGCACCAGCTCGAGGACAGCGGAGCGGACTCCATTGTCTGCCAGGATTTCCTCTATGACAACGTGGAGCGCTCGGGAGTCGCGCTGAAGAACGTCATTCTGGCCAGCATCGCGGACTACCTGCCGCTGGCCAGGAAGCTCGCCGGCAGGAGCATTCTCGGAAGGTACGGGAGTATGGAGGTGCCGAGCCCGCGCGAGATCGAGGCCCGCGGCTTCCACGAGTTCCAGAAGCTGCTGAAGAAGCACCAGCCGAGTCCTCCGATGGTCGAGATCCACCCCAGGGAAGACGTTGCGGCGCTCCCCTACACGGGCGGCACCACCGGCCTGCCCAAGGGCGCCGTGCTGACCCACCGCAACATCCTCGCCTGCACCATGCAGGTCCGGGCCTTCTGGCCCACGCTCGACGAGGGCAGGGAGGTCATACCCGCCCTGCTGCCGTTCTATCACATCTACGGCCAGGTCGCCGTCATGCTGAACGGGCTGCTGCTCGGGGCGACGCTGGTCCTGTTCACCACTCCCGACCTCGAAGAGGTCCTGTCCGAGATGCAGAAGTACCGGGCGACGGTGTTCTTCAGCGTGCCGACCGCGTACCAGTTCCTCAAGGACTTCGACAAGACTACCAGGTTCAACTGGAAGGGGCTCAAGCTCATCACCAGCGGCGCCGACACCCTTCATGAGTCAACCATCAGCGATTGGGAGCGGAGAACAGGCGCCAAGATCACCGAGGGGTACGGCCTCACTGAGTGCAGCGCCGTGTCGCATCTCAACCCTCTGGGCAAGGGGAAGGTGGGCTCCTTCGGCGTACCGCTGCCCAATATCTACGCGGCGGTGGCTGACTACGAAACGGGCGCGTACGTTCCGCCCGGGGAGATCGGCGAGCTCCTGATCGCCGGGCCCAACATCATGCAGGGCTACTGGAAGAGGCCCGAAGACACGCGGGAGACCCTGGTCGAGGCGGATGGCAGGACCTGGCTCAGGACAGGCGATCTGGTCAGAATGGACGAGGACGGGTACTTCTTCTTCTATGATCGGAAGAAGGACTTGATCAAGTACAAGGGCTACTCGGTCTTCGCCCGCGAGATTGAGGAGGTCCTCCGCCAGCACCCGCAGGTGAAGGCCGCCGGAGTCTTCGGGGTCCCCGACCCCGGCGTGGGACAGCTTATCAAGGCCATCGTGGTCCTGCAGGCGGAGGCAAGGGGCAAGGTGTCCGAGGAGGAGATAATCCAGTACTGCGCTCTGAATCTGGCCCATTACAAGGTCCCGAAGATCGTGGAGTTCAGGGGCGAGCTGCCCAAGACGGACGTGGGGAAGGTCTCCCGCAGGGAGCTGCGGGAGGAGCACGAGGAGGAGTAGGTGCCGGCTCCATTCTTCGAGGTCGAGAACCTGACCAAGCGCTTCGGCGGTCTGACCGCCGTGAACAACGTCAGCTTCCGGGTCGGGAGAGATGAGATGGTCGGCCTGATTGGACCGAATGGGGCCGGCAAGACCACGCTGCTGCGGCTGATCACCGGCATACTTAGGCCCGATAGCGGCAAGGTCAGGTTCAAGGGCAGGGATATCACGCGGGCCAAGGTGTGGGACATCGTCAATGAGGGCATTGCGGGCACCTTTCAGGTGACCAGGCCTTTCCGCCGTTTGCCCCTGATCGCGAATGTCATGGTCGCCTGCCTGTCGCCGCGGGCCATGAAGAGGGGGGAGTGGGTGAAGAGGATCGAGGCCAAGGCTCTGGACGCGCTCGAGTTCGTGGGCATCTCCGACCTGGCCCTTGAACCGGCCTCGTGCCTCTCGCACGGAGACCTGAGGCGGCTTGAGATCGCCCGGGCGATCGCCACTGATCCCGAGCTTCTCTTGCTCGACGAGCCGTTCAGCGGGCTCAACCCGGCCGAGACGGAGCTGTTGGCGAAGTCGATCAGGCGGCTGCACAAAGGGGGCAGGTTCGGCAGGCTGCACAGCGAGGGCCCGGCGATGATCATCATCGAGCACAAGCTGGCGGAGCTGATGAAGATAGTGGACCGGGTGATTGTTCTCGACTTCGGCGAGATGATCGCCGACGGCGTCCCGGAGGACGTGGTGAAAGACGAGCGGGTTGTCGAGGCCTGCATGGGCAAGGGGGTCTGCTGAGTTGCTGCTCGATGTCCAGGGGCTCACGGTCTGCTACGGCACCGCCCAGCTGCTCAATGACCTGAGCGTGGCCGTGGACGACGGGGAGCTTGTGTCCCTCGTGGGGCCCAACGGAGCCGGCAAATCGACGCTTCTCCGCGCGATCACGGGACTGGTGAGATGGGAACGGTCCACCATGAAGGGGACCAGAGCGGGTGACATCAGTCTGGAGGGCGAGGTGAGCTTCGCGGGGGAGAGAATCGATTCGATGGCGCCGCATGAGATCGTGAAAAGGGGCTTGGTCCACTGTCCGGAGAGGGCGCGGGTCTTCCCCGAGATGACCGTCCGGGACAATCTCAGGGCCGGGGCCTATCTCTGCAGGGACCGCAATGAGGTGAGACTGAACCTGAACAGGGTTTACGATCTGTTCCCCGTGCTGAAGGACAGGGGGGGCCAGATGGCGGGAACCCTGTCCGGAGGCGAGCGCCAGATGCTGGCCATCGGGCGGGCGCTGATGATCCGGCCCAGGCTCCTGTGCATCGACGAGCCGTCCACGGGACTTTCCTCCAAGCTGAAGGCGGAGCTCTTCGAGCGCATTGGCGAGATACAGCGTTCCGGCATAGCGATGCTGCTCGTGGAGCAGGACGTGGGCTCGGCGTTCAAGCTTGCCGGCAGGAGCTACGTTCTCTCCCACGGGAAAGTCATCGCCGAAGGAAGAGGCGATGAACTGCTCCGGGACGAGACTATCAGGAAGACCTACCTGGGCCTGTAGGACCGGCGACCGCTAGTCCAGCTCCGCCGTACACACGCGGCAAGTCGAGCGCCAGGCCACGTTCCGCAGCTTGCACCTGGGGCATACCTTCTCGACCTTGTCCCGCAGCCACGTGATCAACCCCTCGGGCATGAACAGCATGACGAGCAGCACTATCACCGCCACGATCAGCATTCTCGCCTCAGGCAGGGCGCTTTGCAGGTATTTCGTAAGTGGGTAGAGAATGTAGACGCCTGCGATCGGGCCGTAGATGGTAGCGATCCCGCCGAAGACCGCCCAGATGATAGCCTGAAATGAGACCATGAGTCCAAAGACCGCCCTCGGGTCGGCGACACCCACCTGGTGGGTGTAGAGTCCGCCGGCGATTCCGGCGAAGAACCCGCTCAGGCTGAAGGCCAGCAGCTTGTACCTCGTGGTGTTTATTCCCGAAGCCCGCGCGGTGACCTCGTCCTCCCGTATGGCGTGGAATATGATCCCGGTCTTGGAGTCCGTGATCTTCCACATGATGAACCCGAGAAGCACCATGACACCAAGCGCGATGTAGTACTCCACGACCGGGGAGGACGACAGCGGGGCCACGCTCCCCATGCCTGAGACCCCCAACTCACCGCCCCACCCCGGCACGATCTTTACGACCTCCATAAGGATCAGGGGAAAGGCAAGGGTCGTGAACGCCAGGTAAGCTCCTCTGAGCCTCAGGCTGGGCAGGCCGACGACGAGACCTGCCACCACGGCCATCAGTGCGCCGATAGGCACCGTCAGTGCAGGGTGCAGGCCGACTTTCACATTCAGCAAAGCGGACGTGTAGACGGCGACGCCGAAGAAGATCGCGTGGCCGAAATTGATCTGCCCCGTGAAGCCCGAGAGCAGGTCCCAGCTCGCGGCGAAGATGGCGAAGATGGCGGTCAGCGTGAGAATGCCGAGATAGAACTCGTGATCCATGAACAGCGGCAGGAGGAACAGTGCCAGGCAGAAGAGGAAGATGAATGTCCTGGTGGGCAGGACGAGAACCTCACCCCTGAAGTAGCCGACTGCCCGGCCAGCGTAGGCCGCTATGACGCCCCTCACCTCTCCTCCTCCATGTAGACGCCGAAGAGCCCTTGAGGTCGTATCATGATGACGGCAACCATGATCGCGAGCGCTGCGGCCCGTTCCAGGGAGGAGTATTCCGGTACCAGGACGGTCACGGAGGTCTCGGCGAATCCGAGGATGAATGCCCCCACCAGGCTTCCTCTGATGCTGCCCAGTCCCCCGAGAACCACTATGGCCAGGATCGTGACCAATTGCGGCATCCACATCAGAGGCGTTGCGGCGGGTGCCTGCACGGCACCAGCTATGGCCACCAGCGCGACAGCTATGGCCATGGTGATCATTCCTGTTCGGGCCACGTTCATTCCCATCAGATTGGCGACCTCTCTGTCCTGCGCCGTGGACCTGATGGCAGTTCCCAACCGGGTCCGCATCAACAGCGCCCAGATCGCGACGAGCGTTGCAAGGGCCACGCCGAAAGCGAGGAGGTCCCTCTTGAAGACCTTGACGTTGAGTATCTCGACGAAGCCGGAAAGTATCCTGATCCGCTGGGTAGCATCCGCCCCGAACTGAATCGCGACAGCCTCCTGAATGATGATGGCCAGCGCTATGGTGGCTATGAGCACGGTGGTCTCGCGGCCGCGGATAGGATCGATGACGAGCTTGTAGCAGATTACTCCTATGGCTGTCGTGCTGGCGATGGACAGGACGACGGACAGCGGAGCCGACAGCCCGGCAAGACTGGCGAAGGTGTATATGAGGTAGGCGGCCAGCATGTAGAACGCGGTGTGAGCGAGGTTGACTATGCGCGCGACGCCGAAGATGAGGGAGAAGCCCACGGCCAGCAGGGCGTACACGCCGCCGGTCATGAGCCCGGTGATGAATATGTTAGCGGCCATTGTTCGATACCGGGTCGCTGATCAACCCGATCAACGAAAATCGGGGCATACCCCCTCAAAGGGGTCATCCCGCTGAGGGGGTATACCCTTGTAGACAGTCCAAGCTATCCCAACGGCAAAGACCACCGCGAGCGGCGTCTGCCGTGTGGACGACGTGCTACTGGCTCAACGCGGTCACTACCCAGGGCGGAAGCTGGTACGGCACCGTGCCCGGGTAGACCAGAGGAGCGAGTGTTCCTCCCTCGTCGGGCCAGACGCACTTCAACTCGCCGTCCTGCCACTGGACGCCGACACCGGTGACGAACCCCGGACCCCAGGTCAGGTCGTGAGGTTGGGCCGTATCGTTACCTGTGAAGACTAACCTGCCCGGAGGCCCGATGTAGTCCGTTTCTTCGAGCGCGGCGATAACGGCGTCTGCATCGAGACTGTCCGCCCGCTCGATGGCGTCTTTGAGCAACCTGATGGCGTCATACGTCCCCGCAGTGTAGATGGGGATCGTGCCGAACTGCTGCACGAAGTCGTCCCAGAACGGGATGGTTTGATCGTTGATCTCCACGCGGGCGTAGGTATTGAGCGTGGTCTCATACGCGCCGAATCCGCCGGTAACCTCGAGGAAGTCGCCTTTCT
>CAZNMB010000145.1:0-5723 GCA_964574095.1 uncultured Dehalococcoidia bacterium | reverse complement strand
ATCTGGCGCACGACACCGAGGGCACAGTACGGGAGGCCATGCGCCTCTTCGCCGCCCGCGACCGCCCTAACGTGATGATCAAGGTCCCGGCAACACCGGAGGGCATGCCTGCGATCCGCCGCCTCATCGCTTCCGGCGTCAACGTCAACGCTACGCTGCTCTTCTCGCTGGCCAGCTACGAGCAGGTCAGGGAAGCATACATATCGGGGCTTGAGGACTTCGTGAAATCCGGCGGCAATCCCGGCAGGGTGGCATCGGTGGCCTCCTTCTTCGTGAGCCGGGTGGATACCGCCGTGGACAGGCGGCTGGACGAGCTCATCAAGCAGGGACGCGGTGAGCTGAAGGCCCTGCTGGGGGCGGCGGCGAACGCCAACGCCAGGCTGGCGTACCGCGCATTTCAGCAGACGTTCCGGGGCGGGCGGTTCGCCGCGCTGCAGGGGGCCCGCGTCCAGCGTCCCCTCTGGGCGAGCACGGGCACCAAGGACCCGGCGTACAGCGACGTGCTCTACGTGGAGCCTCTCATCGGGCCGGACACGGTCAACACTATGCCCCCGGCCACCATAGCCGCCTTCCTCGACCACGGCAGAGTGAACGTGACTGCGGACAAGGGATTGGAAGAGGCGGAGGCGACGCTGGCCGCGCTCGAGGCCGCCGGCATCAGCATGGACTCCATCACGCAGAAGCTCCTGGAGGACGGTGTCAAGTCCTTCCAGGACTCTTTCCACAAGCTGCTCGCTGGTATCGAGGAGAAGAAGTCCCGGCTGCTGGCGCCCGAGCGCTCGCACTCGGGGATCGCCCCGGGGAAGCACCTCCCCGACTTGGAGGCGGCCCTTGCCGATCTCGAACGCGGCGAGGTCACCGCACGGATGTGGCGGAACGATCACACCGTGTGGAAGCCGGAGCCCGCCGAGATAGCCAACCGCCTGGGCTGGCTCTCCGTCACCGGCCTGATGCGGGAACAGGCGCCCGCGCTGCAGGCGTTCGCCCGAGAGGTGCGCGAGGCCGGATTCCGCGATGCGGTCGTTCTCGGGATGGGGGGCAGCAGCCTGGGCCCCGAGGTGCTGCGCCAGACGTTCGGGAGCGCGCCGGGCCACCCCCGACTGACCGTCCTGGACTCCGTGGTCCCGGCCTGCGTGCAGTCGGTGACGGAATCGATCGACCCGGCGCGGACGCTGTTCGTCGTGTCATCGAAGTCCGGGACAACCGCCGAGCCCAACTTCCTCTACAGGTATTTCAGAGCCGCCGTCGAGTCGGCCGTCGGCGGGGAGCGGGCCGGGCGGCATTTCGTGGCCGTCACCGACCCGGCAACGGCCCTGGCGGACCTCGCCGCCGCGCAGGGTTTTCGACGGACGTTCACCAACCCGCCGGACATCGGCGGCCGCTACTCGGTGCTGTCGTACTTTGGACTCGTCCCGGCGGCGCTGGCCGGGATCGACGTCGGTAAGCTCCTCGACCGGGCGGACCGCATGCGGAAGGAATGCGCAGCGAATGTGCCCGCGCGCCAGAGTCCCGGCGCCTGGCTGGGGGCTGCGATGGGCACCCTCGCCGCCAAAGGGCGCGACAAGCTCACCATCGTGGCCTCTCCCGCCATCAGCAGCTTCGGCCTGTGGGCGGAGCAGCTTGTCGCCGAGAGCACCGGCAAAGAAGGCAAAGGGATCGTACCGATCGCCGGGGAGCCCCTGCTGAGGCCGGAGAGCTACGGCGACGACCGGCTGTTCGTCTACATGCGCCTGGAGGGAGACGACAACAGCGCTGCCGATGCCGCGATGGCCGAGCACGAGGCCTCCGGGCACCCGGCGCTGGTGTTGCGGCTGACGGACAAGTACGATCTGGGCGCCGAGTTCTTCCGCTGGGAGTTCGCCACCGCGGTGGCCGGGGCGATACTGGGCATCAACCCGTTCGACCAGCCCAACGTGCAGGCGGCGAAGGACGCCACCGTCTCAGTCCTGAAGGAGTATCGAGCCTCGGGCCATCTCCCGTCGGTGGACGCCGGGCGGACTCTCACCGATCTGCTGGCCGGGGCGACCGGGGGCAGGTACCTGGCGATCATGGCCTACATCCGCCAGACGCCCGAGGTGGACGACGCCCTGACCGAGCTTCGCCGAGAGGTGGGGGAGCGCTGCTCCATTCCGACCACAGTGGGCTACGGGCCCCGCTTTCTGCACTCGACCGGACAGCTACACAAGGGCGGCCCGGACACCGGCCTGTTCCTCCAGATCACAGCCGAGCACGAGCATGATATCCCCATTCCCGGAGAACCCTACACCTTCGGGGTGGTCGCCGACGCCCAGGCCCTGGGCGATCTTCAAGCGCTGCAAGCGCTCGGCCGCCGCGTGGCCCGGGCCCACCTGCAGCGGGCCGACGGTGCCGCCATAGCGAGGCTGGCGGGCACGATGTCTCTCCGGTGATGAGGAGGGCAAAGTGGGACTGGGGATGATCGGGCCGGGCCGCTTACTCGGCTGCCGCTTCGCCGGCCGCAATCATGGCGGGGGCCGTCTCGTCCTCTTCCGCCGGCGGCGGGATCACGAACAAGCCATCGAGGTCAACGGTGCCGACCTCGAATGACGGCTCGTGAGTCTGCAGGACGTGTTTCTCCCAGCAGTATCCGTGCGTAATCGCCCCACACGAGCAGCGGAAGATCGCCCTCCCCGCGAACAGGGGATTGCCGCATATCCTGCAGTTCATGTCTTCCACCTTTCTCGGTTTCCCGGCTGCAACGTATCGGGCTTGAGGCCCCGGGGGCAGGACTCGCCGCCGTCAGCCACCATAGGTCCACGCCTGCCAGCACCATTGTAACAGAATCCGCCTCCGTCCGCGCATGCGTGGTCGGGATGGGTGCGGCAGTACCCTCGTTACCATTCTCTCAAGGAGTCCTCCACCGCCCTGACCAGCTCTTCGCTCTCCTCCTGGGTCAGGCCCAGGCCGCCCTCCAGCTTGCGTATGTAGCTGTCGATGCTCGCCGAACCGCTCCTGAGCCCGGCCATTCTGGCCTCGTGCGCCGCGGCCTCCTCGTCGATGCCGCTGAGATCGATCCCCAGGTCGAACCTCTCGTCCAGAAACCCGATCACCTTCTGCCAGGCAAGAGGGTCTCGAGCGCCGACCAGGTAGAACGGCACCGGCACCCAGAGGCTGGCGGCCCCGATGTTGCGCCTGCCGGCCGCCCAGAGGAGAAAGGAGTTCAAGGTCGGCCTCTGCCCCGGCGGGGTCTCATAGTCGATGTCCGCCGCCAGACCGTACCCGGCCATCCGGGCCTTCATCTGGGGCGAGTTCGCCAGTGCCAGCATCTCGCGGGGGAACGTGTGGGCTCCCAGGTACACCATGCCGCCGACGGTGTATACCTCGCCGGCGCGGCACTGCTCCGCAACATCCAGTATCAGGTTCAGGAACCGGAACCACTCCGACCGCGGCGGGTTGCTCTTGAAGATGACCAGGCCCTTCCCCGCACACCGGTAGAACTTGCTCTCGGGGAACCGCGCAACGTTCCCCGCCACCGCCACACCCCCCAGGGGAAAGAACCCCTCGGGTTCGATCTCGCCGAACTCTTCGGCGCCCAGCCGCCCGGTCAGGTAGTCGATGACCCCGGACCCGAGGTTCGCGGCATCCTCTGTCCAGCCCACTATCAGGGCCGAGGCCTCGAACCCGGCTTCGCCGGTGATCCGGAGGGGCTGTGTCTCATTCATCCCTGATCGTCCTTCGTCCCCTTGTCGAAAAACCGGTCGAGGTCGTCGAGGATCCTCTTCTTGTCATCATCGGTGATCGGGCCGGGCTCGCTCGCCCCGGCCCCGGCGATCTCCCTCAGCTTCTCGAGCTGCTCTCTCATCTCGGCCGGGAACAGATCGTACATCCTGCCGATGTCCCTTTCGCTGCTCTCCACCATCGCATCAATGCCTTCCATGCCGGCGCTGACGCCCAGCGCCGTGCACAAGACCTCGAGGACGGCCTTTGAACCCTTGGGATAGGGCACCGGAAGTCCCTGGAGATAGACCGGAATCTCACCCATGACGCACACCGCCTCGAGGCCCCTCTTCCTGGCAACGCCCAGCAGCAGGCCGTTGAGGCCGGTGATGCTGCCCTGCCCCCGTCTCGACGCGATATCCGACATCAGCACGGTATTCGGGTACCCCCTGAGCTCATCGAGCAGCGCCTCCGAGTTGGGGACCGCCCAGACCCTTGGCCGGGACGTGTGATGGATGGGCGCTACAGCCGCGCCCGAGGTGTAGACCCTGCGGCACCCGAAGTCGATGGCGACGTCGAGGACGAGGTTGGCCATACGGTAGGCCTTGTCCCCTTGCGCGTACGGCCCGCCGTCCTCGGACGGCTGCTCGTCGCCGCTGAAGAACAGCAGATCGCTGTGCTCGGCCTTCGCGAAGAAGAACCTGCTCGCCGGGAACTCCAGGTCCGTCACTTCGCCTCCCCTGACGACGAGCCTCCCGGGGTAGAAGAAGTCCCAGGGCTCTATCTCCCCGATCTCCTCCGCCCGGAGTTCTTCCATCAGCACGTTCACGGCGATCGCGCCGATGTTCCCGATTCCGGGCCAGCCGGCCACCAGGACCGGGTTCCTCGCCTCGGGCCTGCTGCGCAGTACAATACCCACGGTCCCTCGCTCCCCACCGCAGTCGCCGGCCGGGCAGAGCGTTCCCCGGCCAAAGGCTAATTATACACCGGCTGCGGGGACAGCCGGCAACGGAGACCGAAGCCACGGGAATGAATACCGCCCGGCCTAGTCGAGCATGAGGAGCATCTGGCGGCCGTTGGTCACCGCCTGGTCTTCGTAGTTGTTGTTGAACAGCACGTGGAGCTGCCTCGTATCGGCGGCGAGCTGCCGGATGCGGGGCAGCCATTCCCCCAGCTCACTATCGCTGTAGAGGTAGTTGAACCTCTCCTGCACGCTGATCCCCTTCTTCTCCCAGGTCTCCGCATTCCGGCCGTGGTAGCGGATGATTCCGATGTCCGAAGTGGCCTCGGCGACCGGAGGCACCGACGACTTGAAGCCCTGCGGCTCGTCCACACACACGAACGACAGCCTGTTCCGCCGGAGGAACTCGATGGTCTGCTCCCGGTTGGAGCCGTCGAGCCAGAGGTGCTGGCGGAACTCGACCGCCAGCCGGTACTGCGGCAGCCTCTCCCTGCAGGAGAGTATGTACTCCATCTGGCGCTGCCCGGGATGGAACCACGGCGGAAACTGGAAGAGGACGACGCCGAGCTTCATGGCGCTGTCCAGAGGAAGCAGCGCGCTCTCGAAGCGGCCCCAGAGCTCGGTCACAAGCTCGGCGGGAAGGTCACGCCGGTAGAGGTTGGGCTTGTCCCCGACTCCAGCCGGCAGCGCGTCCCGCACGTCCTTGGGCAGCGACTTGACCGGCGTCGGGTGCTCCGTGAACAGGCGGAACGCCTTGACGTCGAACACGAAGTTGTCCGGCGTCCGTTCCACCCAGAGCCTGGCCGTCTGCTCCGAGGGCATCGCGTAGTACGAGCTGTCCACCTCGACGACACCGAACTGGCCGGCATAGAAACGAAGCCGGTCCTCGGCCGACTTCGCCCACGCGGGGTAGAAGCGTCCGCACCGGATCAGAGTCGGGTCGGTCCAGGAGCAGGTCCCGACAAGTATCTGGCCCACGGCTCAACTCACACTAGTCCATCCCGCCGCCCCGGCGAGGCTTCCGCTCCAGCATGTCGGCGAAGCGGGCGACGGCGGCGCGGGCGTCCTTCCGCAGCGGCCTTCCGTG
>CAZNMB010000144.1:1079-5748 GCA_964574095.1 uncultured Dehalococcoidia bacterium | reverse complement strand
AAGTGTCTCGTCCTAAAATAGGTTTACACTAAAAATTAAAAAAATGGATAAAAAAAGTAAACTTATTTCAGGATTAACAGAACGAAAAATTGTTCAAAAACCAAGTGCATATTTTTCAGATGATGAAAAACATATAATAATACAAGAAATGCTTGAGGTCAGATGTACAAAAAGAGATATTTGGGAAAAGTATACTGGCCAGGAAGAAGAGCATGGCCAGCTTCTTCGGTGGATGAGAAAATTAGGTTATGATGATAGTATTCCAACCAGAAGGCCTAATTTTGTTTCAAACCCTATTCAAATGAAAAAGAAAAATTCAACAGAAGGGCCAACAACATCGTTTGAGAACCTTCAATTAAAAAAAAGAATTGAAGAGCTTGAAAAGCAGTTAAAAGATGCAGAAATGAAAGCTATAGCTTTTTCAACAATGGTAGATATTGCCGAAAAAGAATTTAATGTTCCAATCAGAAAAAAGTACAATACCAAACCATCGAAGAAATGAAAAATAATTTTTCACGCATAGGACTAAGCAAATTATGTGGATGGTTTGGTATTACCAGGCAGGCTTATTACCAAAATAGCTGGAAAGCTATTGAATTAAGCATTGAAGAAGATTTGGTGTTAAATGAAGTTAAAAAAATACGTAAACGTCATGGACGAATGGGAACCAGGAAGCTATATGAAAAACTGGAAACATTTATGCTGGAACACCAAATAAAAATGGGCAGGGATGCTTTGTTCGACTTACTTTCTGCAAATCATATGCTTGTAAGGAAAAGAAAAAGAAGGGTTCAAACAACCCAATCGTATCACTGGCTACGTAAGTATCCAAATTTGATAAAGGATTTTACCCCAACTACTCCAAACCAGCTATGGGTAAGCGATATAACCTATTGGCAAATAGAAAATGGATATGTTTATATTAGTTTTATAACCGATGCCTATTCACATAAGATTGTAGGCTTTCATGTTGCTGAAACATTAGAAAGCATTGAAACTATACAAGCGCTCAAAAAGGCTCTCCCTGGCTTAATTAAAGAGCCGGAGAGCCATTTTGAGCTTGTGCATCATTCAGACAGGGGTGTTCAATATTGCCATCATGAATATGTAAAGTTATTGCAGGACAATGATGTTAAAATAAGCATGACAGAAAATGGAGACCCATTAGAGAACCCAATTGCGGAAAGGGTTAACGGAATAATTAAAGAAGAATACCTACAGGATTATAAAGTAAATAATATCTATGAAGCAAGAAAGGTATTAGCTTTTGTAGTAAAACTTTACAATGAAGAAAGGCCTCATAACAGCATTAGTAATTTAATGCCAGGTGATGTACATAAAAACAATATTAAAACAAAAAAATTATGGAAGAATTATTACAAAAAAAATACTACTATTGTAAATCAATTACAGGATTAAAAATTAACTGTAAATTAATATCAGGATTTAGTTATTAACCTGTAAACTTTTTTTAGGACTATACAGAAGAAAGAAACCCCACCCACATTGCAGCACATTTGCAAGCCCCACGAGCCGACGCTCAAAACCAAAGCTTGCAAAAGAGCTGCAATTTTGCTTACGCACCCGTGCTAAATTGTTACTTTAGTATTTTATTTTAAAATTAATTTTTATAAAAAATATATGGCGAAGAAAATCCAACAGACAAAGCCCATTGAGCAATACGAACACAAGGACAAGGACAGATTAAACAATCCACCTGTTGGATTAGTAGATGCCCAGACAGATAATGGAGGCTATAAAAAACAAACCTACCAATACGACCCACACCTTGACCCACAATTACAATGGGCTGGCAAAGCGGAACATACAAGTTTTGATGTTCCAACCGTAAGTTTGCATGTGCATGAACGAATTGACCCACGGCGAATTATTGAAACCGTGCGAAAAGAGGAAAAAGATGTACCTGTTCAAATGAGTTTATTTGAAGAACAAAAAAAACCATTACGTGAAGCTATAGAATTCTACAAACACAAAGAAAACTGGAGTAACCGACTGATTGCAGGTGACAGCCTTTTGGTTATGAACAGCCTTATTGAAAAAGAAGGTATGGGCGGTAAGGTTCAGATGGTTTATTTTGACCCACCTTATGGAATTAGATACGGAAGTAATTTTCAGCCATTCGTAAATAAAAGAGATGTTAAGGAAAAAGATGATGACTTAACTTCTGAACCTGAAATGATAAAAGCATTTCGCGATACTTGGGAATTGGGTATTCATTCTTATTTAACTTACTTAAGAGACAGGTTAAAACTTGCTAATGATTTGCTTTCTGAAACAGGCTCATGTTTCATACAAATTGGTGAAGACAATTTACATTATGTAAGAAACATAATGGATGAAGTATTTGGTTATGGAAATTTCATGTCCATGATTACTGTACGAGTTAAAGGAATGCCTTTTGGTGCAAAGCACCTCGAAAATATGTATGACCATATTGTTTGGTATGCAAAAGATATTTCTAAAGTAAAATACAGACAATTATTTTCAACAAGAGAAATTACAGGAGAATACTCTTTCGTTGAAGAAAAGAATGGTAGTAGAAGAAAACTTAATGATGAAGAAAAAGAAAACATTAAAAATGTACCAAAAGATGCAAGATTATTTTGCAGACTTGACACATATTCGAGTGGCTATACACCGACTTGCATATACGATATAGAATTTGAAGGTAAAATTTACAAACCCGAAACAGGCAAAAGCTGGAAAACAACTAAGCAAGGTATGGAATTGCTCATTGCCAAGAAACGAATAATGAATTTAGGTTCTAAACTATACTTTATTAATTATTTTGATGATTACCCTGTAAGCCTTCTTACGAATCATTGGAATGACACATCTGGTGGATTTTCTGAAGCAAAAAAATATGTCGTTGAAACGAACCCAAAAGTTATTGCCCGTTGTATGACCATGTGTACAGACCCAGGAGATTTAGTATTTGACCCAACATGTGGTAGCGGAACAACTGCTTTTGTTTCTGAAAATTTAGGAAGACGTTGGATGACTTGTGATACTTCAAGAGTAGCATTGACATTAGCAAAACAGAGATTAATGAAAGCTAATTTTAATTATTATGAATTAGCACATCCAAATGAAGGAGTTGGAAGTGGGTTTGTTTACAGTAGAGTCCCACATATTACTTTAGGTGATTTGGCAAATGATAATCCTGCTGGTGAAGAGGTGTTATACGATTTGCCTACTGTTAACAATAAAAAAGCAAGAGTAACGGGTCCATTTACTTATGAGGCTGTTCCTGCCCCTGTTGCAAAATCATTTGAAGATGTGGAATCCGATAATCATGTGGAAGCAGACATTTCTATTTCAAGAAGTGGCGAAACTTTTAGACAGGATGAATGGCGAAATGAATTACTTCGTTCAGGTGTAAGAGCTAAAGGTGGAAAACTGATTGAATTTACTAGAGTTGAACCTTTAAGTGGTACTCGTTTTTTACAAGCAGAAGCAGAAACAAAAGAGGACAACCCGAAACGGGTTGTGGTTTGTTTCGGTCCTGAACATGCACCTTTGGAACAGCGAATGGTCGAACTTGCTTTGGAAGAAGCAAGAACCCTAAAACCAAAACCTGAAATTATTTTATTCTGTGCTTTCCACTTCGACCCCGAAGCAAGAAAGGATATAGAAGAAACCAATTGGCCGGGCATTACTCTTTTAGAAGCTCAAATGAATGCTGATATGTTGACGGATGATTTGAAAAAGAAACGAAGCAGCAATGAAAGTTTCTGGCTGATTGGTCAGCCCGATGTGCAAATCACCGAAATCAAATTAGGTGACGACAAAGGTAAATACACCGTTGAAGTAAATGGCTTTGATTATTACAACCCAAAAACTGGGACAGTTGACAGTGGTGGTAAAGGCGATATTGCCATGTGGATGCTTGACCAAGATTATGACGGAAGAAGTTTATTTCCTTCTCAAGTATTTTTTCCAATGGCAGGTGCAAAAGAAGGATGGGCATCTTTAGCTAAAAACCTAAAAGCAGAAATTGACGAAGAAAAAATTGAAGCATTTGGCGGAACTATTTCTTTACCATTTATTGCAGGTAAAAATGTTGCGGTAAAAATAATAGACGCAAGGGGTATTGAATCATTAAAAATTATCAGACTGTAATACGATATGAAGAATATAAACAAGCTGATAATTAATTCCCCTTACGTTGAGCCGCAACAGTATTGGGAATATATCAGAGACACCAGAGAGTTTGTTTTACAAACAGGTCGCAGACCAGCAGGTTATGTCGTGGCTTCCGAAAGTTCAAAATCATTTGATGACCCGGGAACATTCATTGAAATTGATTTAGTAAACAGCATTCGACCAAGAATAAATAAATGGCGTGAAGCAGGTTATCCCGGTGTTACAGGAATAACCAAACGACTTTTACAACATTGGCAAGACCCCGAAGAACGGAAAGACCGCAGGTTTTTCTTTTGCCAATTAGAAGCCATTGAAACATTAATTTGGTTAACCGAAGCACCCGAAGCAGACAAAACAGGCATTGATATTCCGAGTGATGGTGGTGAGTTTAGCCGTTGGTGTAACAAAATGGCAACAGGTTCGGGAAAAACCATTGTAATGGCTCAACTAATTGCATGGAATGTGCTAAACAAAGTAGCCAATACAAAAGATACTCGGTTTT
>CAZNMB010000144.1:0-1069 GCA_964574095.1 uncultured Dehalococcoidia bacterium | reverse complement strand
GCCCCAGGCTTGACTGTACGAAATCGTCTATCTGTTCTTAATCCTACCGTCCCAGAAAACTATTTTGAAGAATTCAATATTGTGCCTTCGGGTTTAATGGATTCTTTGCGTCAAAGCAAGATAATAATCAAAAACTGGCATGGTTTGGCATGGCAAACTGAAGAAAAAATTGCTAAGAAAAAATCAGTAGATAAACGAGGTGCAAAAAGCGATGAAGCCTATGTAAAAGAAGTTTTGGGCGACATGGCAAATGCCACTAACATTATTGTAATAAACGATGAGGCACACCATGCTTGGCGTGTTCCTGCCGAAAGTAAAATCAAAGGCGTAAAGAAAGAAGATATTGAAGAAAGCACCGTTTGGGTTGGTGGTTTAGACCGTATCAACAGAGCAAGAGGAATTTTGCGTTGTTTCGATTTATCAGCAACACCATTTGCACCAAGCGGCAAGAAAGCAAGTGAAGAAGCTTTGTTCCCTTGGATAGTTTCAGACTTTGGATTGAATGATGCCATTGAAGCAGGTTTAGTTAAAACACCAAGAGTTGTAGTGCGTGATGATGGAAACGTAGATAAAGATTTGCGTTCACGTTTGTATCATATTTACATGGACGAAACCGTGAAAGATGACATCAACCAAAAAGTTGATGAATCAACACCACTACCAGACCTTATCAGAAATGCTTATTTGCTCTTAGGAAAAGACTGGCAAGCCACCAAAGACGATTGGGAAAAGGCAGGATATAAAATTCCACCTGTGATGATTACAGTTGCCAATACAACTTTCACATCAGGCAGAATAAAATACTCATTCGACAAAGATGCCTTTAATCTTTCAGTAGCAGGTTTGGGTGATTTGTGCAATCCTGAAAAAACTTTGCAAATAGACAGCAGTATTTTACAAAAGGCAGAAGCCGAAATCGAAGAAGTTGAAATTGCAGAAGTAGAAGAATCAGAAGATGATTTGGAAGATACACCAAAAGAGAAGAAACTCACTAAGAAACAACAAGCTGAACTACTCAGAAGAACGGTTGATACTGTTGGTAAAATCGGAGAACCCGGCGAGCAGATTC